>CAIYZB010000131.1 GCA_903930545.1 uncultured Alphaproteobacteria bacterium | reverse complement strand
GCCATCCTGATCGGGGTGGATCTGGGCTTTGCCAATGTCACCGGGGTGGACCTGAGCCAGGCCCTCAAGGCTCCGCCCAGGGCCGTCTATATCGATGACCTGCCCCTGGATGATATCCTAGACAACTATGAAGCCTTTTGCGCCAGTGGGGGTGCCAAGGGCAGCGTCACCGACATGAAGGGCATCGACTTCCGGCCCATCCGCAACCTGCGAAACCGCAAGATGAGCGGGGCCGTGGTCCCGGGGGCCATCTTTTTCAAGCTCGACATGCAGGGGATCGAGCTTCAGGGGGCCGACCTTACGGGTGCCGACCTGCGCGACTGCAATCTGCAGAATGCCGATCTGAGAGGTGCCCGCCTCATGGACGCCCAACTGACCCGTGCCGATCTGCGCGGAGCAAAACTGGGGCCCCTGGATATCGGCGGCGGCCGCATGCTGCGGACTGACTTCTCCCGCGCCAGTCTGAGGGGCGCCAATCTGGCCGGAGCCCATGCCCCCAAGGCCCGCTTCCTGGGGGCCGACCTCACCGGAGCCCGCCTGGAAGGGGCAGAACTCCGGGACGCCGAATTCGAGGCCTGAGACTACATCCCGTGCTTCAGGGGCTGGAGGTCGGGGAAATTGGCCTCGCGCTTTTCTGACTTGGCCTTGAAGGCCTCGCCCATATGGGGGCCGGCGAACATGCCCGTCTGCCAGACAGCAATATAGTCCAGACCATCGGCAATGGTGTGGTCTCGGGCATAGTTGATCATGACCTTTGACCCCGTCACGGCCAGGGGGGCCTTGGCGGCGATCTCCCGGGCCGTGGCCAGAGCATGGGCCACACAGGCCTCGGGGGAGGGCAGGATTTCGTTGACCCAGCCGATCTCCTTGGCCTTTTCCGCGGGCATCCGGCGGCCGGTATAGGCCATCTCCCGCACCCAGCCCTCGGGGATGATCTTGCACAGGCGGGGGAAGGTGCCGACATCGGCGGTCATGCCGATATTGATTTCCTGGATGCAGAAAAAGGCATCGGCGGAGGCATAGCGGATGTCGCAGGCCGAGGTCATGTCCACGGCCCCACCGATACAGCCCCCCTGGATGGCCGCGATCACCGGGATCCGGGCGTCGTCCAGACAGCCGAAACAGTCCTGCAGCCAGCGAACATGGTGGCGCTGCTGCTCGGCGCTGATCCAGCGGTCCTGGGCCTGATTCTGGGAGGATGACCCCCCGCCGCCAAAGACCGCCAGGTCCATGCCCGCCGAGAAGTGCTTGCCCGTGGAGGAGATGACGATGCAGCGGGCCCGGGCATTGTGATCAATGTCCTTCACGATCACCGGCAGCTCGTTCCAGAACTCCCGGATCATGGAGTTCATGGCCTGCGGGCGCTTGAGCTGGATGTGAGCCACCCCGTCCTCGATACTCACATTGAAGCAGGTCCACTCCACAGAGGTGGCGGTGATGGTCATGGCGATATCTCCCTGAGGCTTTTGCCCAGTGTCGCCCTGCGGGACGGCCCTGCCAAGGCCCCCTCCACCGCTTCGCGGTCCCCCTCCCCCAGAGGGGGAGGAATTGAGGTCGGGTAATTGCTCCCCCCCTGGGGGAGCTGTCAGCGAAGCTGACTGAGGGGGTCTAAGGCCTATTCGCCTTCATCGAAGCGGTTGGCAATCAGGGCCACCAGGGCCTCGATGGCCGGCTCGGCCTCAGGCCCCTCGGCCTCGATCTCGATGAAGCAGCCGGTGCCGGCCGCCAGCATCATCAGGCCCATGATGGAGCGGGCATCCACCGTCTGGCCGTCCTTGGACACCCTGACCTCGGCATCAAAACCAGAGGCGGCCTTGACGAACTTGGCCGAGGCCCGGGCGTGGAGGCCACGCTTGTTTATGATTTCAACCTGCCGGGTCGTCACTTTTCCCCCGCCAGAACATAGGAGGCCACAGAGATGTATTTGCGGCCTGCCTCCTGGGCATGGGCCACACAGTCCTCAAGGGGCAGCTTTGCGCGCACCGAGGCCAGCTTGATCAGCATGGGCAGGTTCAGGCCGGCAATCACCTCGGCACGGGTCTGTTCCATCACCGAGATGGCCAGGTTGGACGGGGTGCCGCCGAACATGTCCGTCAGCAGGATCACGCCCGACCCCACCTCGACCCGCGCACAGGCCGACAGGATGTCCTGACGACGGCGTTCCATATCGTCTTCCGGACCGATGCAGATGGCCGCAACCCCCTGCTGGGGCCCAACCACATGTTCCATGGCGAGAACGAACTCTTCTGCCAGGCGGCCGTGGGTCACAATCACGAGGCCGATCATGTCAAAGCTTTCAACGGGGATCCCCGCCCGGACGCGGCGCATCGCCGCTGAAGAGGAGCGCTTGATACGCTCCTTCTGTCCCGGCTCCAAGATGCTGCAATGCACGTCGCAGCCGCGAAGGTGCGGAGGATTCAAGCGGCGCGAGCGTCAGAAGTGGCAGGGTCAACCCCAGATGGTCACTGAAGGCGGGCTCCGGCAACCGCACCGGGGGCCCGCAGGTCACGAAAAGGCCGATCCGGCAGAAGTCGAGAGCCTGAAACCGGCCTATGCCCTGGCCCCTAACCTCCAGGAGTCCTGCCAGGGTCCTCGGGGCCCGGCCATAGAGCTGGTCACCGCAACGCCAGACCAGAACCCGGTCATCGGCCACCAGGCGGAACCCCTCGCTAAGGGCTCTCAGGGCCAGGTCGCTCTTGCCACAGCCGCTGGGTCCCTGGATCAGGGCACCGCGCCACCCTCCGGAGGTATGGAGGGCGATAAGTCCGGCGTGAATCGGGGTCAATGGCGGGCTTCCGGCAGACAGACCCGGAACCGGGCCCCACGAACCTGGCCGGACCCATCCCTGAGGTTTTCAGCCAGGATCCTGCCGCTGTGGGCCTCGACGATCTGGCGGGCAATGGACAGACCCAGGCCCGAATTTCCGCCGAAGACTGCGCCCCTGGGTCTGGATGTATAGAAGCGCTCGAATACGGTTTCGAGATTGTCCGGCGGAATGCCTGGACCCTGATCCTCGACGGTCACCATGATCTCGCCCCCGGCCCGGGCCAGGGCGACATGGACCTGTCCCCCGGGGGGCGAGAAGGATCGGGCATTGTCGATGAGATTGCGGAAAACCTGGCTGATCGGACCCTCGCGACCAAGGATCAGGGGCGGCTCAAGGCTGTCTTCAGCCTCGAAATCCACCGGGATCTCGTCGGGGCGGCGGGTGTCGGCATAGAGCTGGGCCACCTCGGCCAGCAGCCGTCCCAGATCGAGGGCCCGGGGGTCTTCCCGGGACAGCTCTGCATCGAGGCGGCTGGCATTGGAGATGTCGGTCACCAGCCGGTCCAGACGCGAGACATCGTTCTTCAGGACATGGAGCAGCCGTTCCCGGGCCACGGGATCGCTCACCAGGTCCAGGGTCTCCACCGCCGAGCGCATGGAGGTCAGGGGATTCTTGATCTCGTGGGCCACGTCGGCGGCAAAGCGTTCAATGGCGTCCATTCGCTCGGACAGGGCCTGGGTCATGTCCTGCAGGGAACGGGTCAGGTCCCCCAGCTCGTCATCCCGCCCGGCAATCTCCGGCAGGGAAATCGCCCGCGCCCGGGACAGGCGCACCCTGTCAGCGGCCCGGGCCAGGGTGCGGACGGGCCTGGCGATCAGGCTGTTGAGCATCAGGGAAGACAGGACCATGACCCCGATGGCGATCAGGATGAAGGGGGCCAGGGCGGCGCGTTCGGCGGCAATGATCTGATCCACATCCGAGGCCTCCAGGGTCAGAACCCCCAGAACAGCCTGGACATGCTGGATGGGGATGGAGACCGAGACCACCCGTTCCCCGTCATCCCCCCGGCGCATGCCGGCCACGTGGCGTCCCTGCTGGGCGGCACGGACCTCCAGGGCCAGGGCGCGCTGGGCGGCAAGGCTGATCCGCGGGGCCGCTTCAGGGTTGGCAAAGGGCTGTCTCAGGTCACCCTTGGCCCGCGCCGGAGGCAGGGCCTTTGATTCCACCCGGTCGGCCACCCAGTCACTGTCGGCCAGAAGCCTGCCCTGGGCATCGAACAGCCGCGCCCTCTGGGTCTTGGGATTGGACAGCATCTGCAGAAGCTGGCTGGCATAGCCGGCATCCATGGCCGGGACCGGTTCGCCCACCGTGGCGGCCTGATCGATGATGGTGGTGATCAGCTCGCCCTGGGTGGTCAGGCTGTCGATACGGGCATTGACCAGGCCGCGGCGCAGCTCGTTCATGACAAGGGACCCGGCGATCAGGATCGCCAGGCCCAGCATGTTCAGGACAATGATCTGCCGGCCCAGTCGGGAGCCGGGCAGCCAGCGCCAGCGGCCCCCGGTCCAGAGGCGCCTAGGCTTCGCGGTATCGGTATCCGACGCCATACAGGGTTTCGATCGCATCAAAGTCAGGGGCGACTTCGCGGAACTTCTTTCGCATCCGCTTGATGTGGCTGTCGATGGTCCGATCATCGACATAGACCTGATCGTCGTAGGCGGCGTCCATCAGATTGTCGCGGCTCTTCACGAAGCCGGGCCTCTGGGCCAGGGACTGGAGCAGCAGGAACTCGGTGACAGTGAGCTTGACCGGCTTGTCGTCCCACAGACAGTCGTGGCGGGCCGGATCCAGGGTCAGGCGTCCGCGCTTCATGGCCCGGGCATTGGCCTCGGCCCCGGTGGCGGCAGGCGCCTCCTCGCCATCGGCACCGGTGCGGCGCAGGATGGCCTTGACCCGCTCCAGCAGCAGGCGCTGGCTGAAGGGCTTGTGCATATAGTCGTCGGCGCCGAGGTTGAAGCCGAGGATCTCGTCGATCTCCTCGTCCTTGGAGGTCAGGATGATGACCGGCAGGTCCGAGGTCCGCCTCAGACGGCGCAGGACCTCCATCCCGTCCATGCGGGGCATCTTGACGTCGAGAATGGCCAGGTCCGGAGGCTCGTTCTCCAGGGCGGCCAGCCCGGCAGCCCCGTCATAATAGGCCTTCACGGTATGCCCATGGCTTTCCAGGGCGAGGCTGACCGATGTGACGATGTTCTCGTCATCGTCCACCAGAGTGATCTTGGCCATGTGAGTCGGTTCAGTCCTTGGGTGAGTCATCGTCAAGCTAGTGTGCAACCGTTGGCGGGGAAACCAGTTCCGTCAGAATGACGGACTCACCATGGCCTGAATGGGGCGGTGGCGTGTTCCTGTCGTGACCGCCAGTAAACTGACCTTAAGGTTGCGGGTGCAGGGTGGAGGTCTGACAGGGGATGTCATCGACGTGAGCCGCGGGCAAATTCACTACGAGCTGTTCGTTCGCCAAAAGCCCAGCTCTGGCTGGACCCTCGGCATGGCGACGGAAGACCGGGCTGCAGCACTGGCTGCGGCCAACGGCCTCATCGCCGAAGGCAAGGTCGTGGGGGTGCGGGTCACCAAGGAGACCCTGGACCCGGAAACCCGGGAGTTTGCCTCGGTCGATATCCTGAAACTGGGCCAGACCGAGCCGATCAAGGCCAAGAAGGTCCGGGAAAACAACGAACCCCTCTGCGTCACACCACAGGACCTCTATTCCGTTCACGCTCGGGAACGGATCGCCCGACTGCTGGATCAGTGGCTGGACCGCAACAAGGCAACGCCCTTTGAGCTGCTGCACAGGCCCGACCTGGTGGAGAAGCTGGATGCGGCGGGCAATGATCTTCAGCACGCCATCCAGAAGGTGGCCATTCCTGAGGCCCAGGCCCGCGGCCTGACGGTCCACGAGCTGATCCGCACCTTCCAGAGCCTGGTGGAGCGCACCATCGACCGCATTCTGAAAGACGCCAGAAAGGGCAATCTGCCCGACCTGGCTTCAGAAGGCTTTGCAAAGGCGGCCATAAGGATCAGCCACGAACCCGACCGGGCCTATCTTCTTGGGGCAGGGGTGGCCGGGGCCATTGCGCCGGCCAAAACCTGGTCGGACAAGATCAGCCGGATCCTCGATCTGGCCGATTCAGCCCCGGAGACCGGACCCCCGCGGGGGCTGGCGCTTCAGACCCTGGAACAACCCCTGGCCGAGATCCTGGGCTCCCGGGCTGGCCTGGACGATTTCCTGGGCGCGGATCTCGATCTTGGCGCCAGACTGGCCGCCATGACGCGACTGGCGGCCTCGGGGCCTGTCGAGGCCCTGATCGCGGCCGAGCCCTCTGTTGCCAGGATCATGCCCTGCCTTCCCAGGACGGCCGAACGGCTGGCCAGCTGGCTGGTGACCGAAGACTTCAGCTCCGTTCGCGCCGCCATCGGCAAGCGCATCGTGCGGGAACTCAACGGGCCGAGGCGCCTTTGCCCCACCGACCCCCTGGCCGAGATCGCATCCCTGCGGGGGTTGGCCATGGCCCTGACGGCGGCCTCGGGCTCGCTCATGCCCCTGGAGGATGTGCAGGAAGCCTTCACCAACCGCTCGCGCATGCTGGTCACCACCGACTTCGTTGAATCCTATCTGGCCGACAAGCAGACCGCTCGCGATGAGGCCGAAAGCCTCGTCTGGCTGATCGAGAATGTCATCGGGGCGGCCAACAAGCGTCAGGCCAGCCGTTACCTGGCCAGCGCCGTGAATTCCCTGCGGTTCGAGACCGAGATGCAGCACGGGTTTGAAAGCCCGACCATTCGTCTCCAGGCCCTGGCCAATCTGCAGAAGACCCTCGCCCGCGCCGGGCTGGCACCAGAGGACATCTCACCGATCCAGACCCGAATCGGCGCGATTGGCGGGCTGGTGGAAGCCGATGCCAAACTCATCGCGACCCTGGCCCGTCAGGCCCAGGTGCCCGCTCTCCAGCGGTTGATGCTGATCCTGCGACTGGCCGTCGGGGATTCCGGACCCACAGGTCCCGTCGCCGACAGGGCCCGGATGGAGGCCCTGAAAATGATGCGCATGGACGAGGTCCGGGCTGAACTCGGCCGCTCACCCGAACGAATGGCGGCCGTGAGCCAGATGATCCAGCAACTGGGAAAACTGGCCGCCTGATCAGGCCTTGGTGTCCACCGAGGCCCCGCTGCCCTCGCCATCTTCGTGGCCATAGGGATTGGCCGCAGCCGTGGGTTCAGCGGTCGCCGACTCGCCCGGGGTGCGGGCTGCCACCACCACCATGGCCGGGCGCACGAGGCGGCCCAGAAGTTCGTAGCCGGGCTGCAGGACCTGGATGATGGTGCCGCCCGGAACCTCGGTCGAGGGCTGTTCCATCATGGCCTGATG
>CAIYZB010000130.1 GCA_903930545.1 uncultured Alphaproteobacteria bacterium | reverse complement strand
GTCAACAACGTACTGGGCTTCCCCTATATCTTCCGCGGGGCCCTGGATGTCCGCGCCCGCCGCGTGAACATGGAAATGAAGATCGCCTGCGCCAATGCCCTTGCGGCCCTGGCCCGGGAAGACGTGCCGGACGAGGTGGCCGCCGCCTATCACGGGCTGCAGCTGAAGTTCGGTCCGGAATACATCATTCCGACCCCCTTCGATCCCCGCCTGATCTGGTACATCCCCCCCTTCGTGGCCCAGGCGGCCATGGATACCGGCGTGGCCCGCAAGCCCATTGCCGACATGGATGCCTATCGCGCCTCCCTGGCCCAGCGCCTCGATCCTACGGCGGGCTTCCTGCAGAAGCTGCAGGGCGTGGTCCTCAAGGGACCGAAGAAGCGCATCGTCTTTGCCGAGGGCGAAGAGCCCAGCGTCATCCGCGCCGCCTATGCCTTTGAAAGCGCCGGCCTCGGCCACGCCATCCTGGTGGGCCGCGAGGAGCTGGTGCGGGAAAACATGGCCCTGTCCGGCCTCGATCCCGATGATACCCAGCTGGAAATCGTCAATGCCCGGGTCTCGGCCCGCAATGCCGAGTTCGTGGACTTCCTCTATGCCCGCCTGGCCCGCCAGGGCTATCTGAAGCGGGACGTCCAGCGTCTGATCAACCAGGACCGCAATGCCTTTGCCGCCTCCATGGTGGCGCTCGGTCATGCGGACGGCATGGTGACCGGGGTGACCCGTTCCTATGACCAGGTTCTGGAAGAAGTCCTGCGGGTCATCGATCCTGATCCCCATGGCCGGATCATGGGCATGAGCGTGGTCCTGGCCAAGGGACACACCCTGTTCATCGCCGACACCAATGTCACCGAAATGCCCGAGGCTGACGAGCTGGTGGAGATCGCCATGGAAGCCGCCCGGGCGGTGAAGATCCTGGGCTACACCCCGCGTCTGGCCTTCATGTCCTATTCCACCTTCGGCAATCCCATGGGTCTGAGGTCCGAAAAGGTCCGCGAAGCCGTGGCCATGCTGGACGAGATGGAAGACATCGACTTCGAATATGAAGGCGAAATGCCCCCGGAACTGGCCCTGGATCCGGAAAAGCGCATCAACTATCCCTTCATGCGCCTCACCGGCCCGGCCAATGTCCTGATCATGCCGGCCATCCATTCGGCGGCCATCTCCACCCAGCTGCTCCAGACCCTGGGGGGGGCCACCATTATCGGCCCCATCCTGCTGGGCCTGCAGAAGTCGGTGCAGATCGCCCCGCTCTCGGCCTCGGTCTCCAAGATCCTGCAGATGGCCACCCTGGCCGCCTATGAACAGGACGTGGTGGAGGGGCAGGTCGGATGATCGGCCTGATCGCGACCGCCTAGGGGATCACCACCTGTGCAGACAGGGGGGATCCCTCGTCCCTTCTCTGCCCGGTGATCTATGTCCCAGCTCAGTATCGGTATCGATTTCGGCACCACCAATACGGTGGTGGCCCTGTCTTCGGACACCGGACCCGCCCGGCTGGTGCGGTTCGCCGCGCCGGAGGGGGAGCTGTTCGCCTATCGCTCGGCCATCTCCTTCCACGCCCCGCCGGAACGGCCCTCTGACCGGACGGTGGAGAGCGGGCCCTGGGCCATCGAGGCCTATGTGGAAGACCCGCTGGAGACCCGCTTCATCCAGTCCTTCAAGAGCTTCTCCGCCTCGGCCAGCTTTACCGAGACCCAGATCCTGGGCCGGCGCTACCAGTTCGAGGACCTGCTCTCGGCCTTTCTGCTGAAACTGCGCGACCATGCCGGGGCCGAGCTTGGCACCCTGCCGGAGCGGGTGATCGTCGGCCGCCCCGTTGTCTTTGCCGGCAATTTTCCGGACGAGGACCTCGCCCTGTCCCGCTATGAGGCGGCCTTCCAGCGCCTGGGGTTCAAGGAGGTGCTCTATGCCTATGAACCCGTGGGCGCGGCCTTCTTCTTTGCCCGGGAGTTGACTGAGGACGCCACCGTCCTGGTGGGCGACTTCGGCGGCGGCACCAGCGACTTTTCCATCATCCGCTTCCATCGGGAAAACGGCGAGATCGCCTCAACGCCCCTGGGTCGCTCCGGGGTTGGCGTGGCCGGGGATGCCTTTGACTACCGGATCATCGACCAGGTGGTGTCTCCCGAACTGGGCAAGGGCAGCAGCTATATGAGCTTCGGCAAGACCCTGCCGATCCCCAACCGCTACTATTCCACCTTCGCCCGCTGGGATCAGCTGGCCCTCATGCGGGCCAGCCGCGAGATGCGCGAGATCCGCCGTCTGGTCCGTGATGCGGTGGAACCAGACAAGCTGGCGCGCCTGGTGGAGGTTCTCGATGAGAACCACGGCTATATGCTCTATCGCGCCGTCTCGCGGCTGAAGGAGGCTCTGTCGCGGGACACCGAGGCCGAGTTCCGCTTCGAGGCCGGGGACATCTCCATCATCCGCACCGTGGCCCGGGCCGAGTTCGAGGCCTGGATCAAACCGGAACTGACCCAGATCGAAGGGGCTGTGGATCAGGCCCTGGCAGATGCCAATCTGGCACCCGACCAGATCGACCGGATCTTCCTCACCGGGGGCTCTTCCCTCGTCCCGGCGGTGAGGGACATCTTCCACCGCCGCTTTGCATCAGACCGGATCGAGACCGGCAGCGAGCTGGAATCCATTGCCTCGGGTCTGGCCCTGATGGGTCGGGAGCGGGACCTCGGTCGGTGGTGCCGCCGGGCCTAGATCCCCCTCAGTCGGCATTCGCCGACAG
>CAIYZB010000129.1 GCA_903930545.1 uncultured Alphaproteobacteria bacterium | reverse complement strand
GGATTCAGTGCATAACGACTCGAAGGCCGTTTGAAAATCACTCCACCGCCAGAATGATCTGGGCGGCCTCGATGAGGGCCCAGACCGAGAGGCCGGGCTGCAGGTTCAAGGCCTCTGCCTCGGCCAGGGGCAGGCTGATGACCAGGGTCTTGCCGGCGGCAATCTCCAGGACCACCTCGGAGAGGTTGGCGCCATCCTCCCGCGACAGGACCTGACCGGCGATCCTGTTGGGGCAGTCAGGGGCAGCGGCCGGGTCGAGGGTCAGGGTGACAAAGCCCGCCTTGATCAGGGCTATGGCATCGCCTCCGACCTCCAATCCCAGATCCTCAAGGCTCTGTCGGGTCAGGGTCGCGGCAAGCTCGACGCCGGGGGCGATGAGCAAGCCCACCTGGGCCGTGACGTCTATGCAGGAGACAGAGGAGATCTTGCCCCTCAGAGCGTTGCGGGCACTGGTCCGCATCCCCAGGGTCCAGGACAGGTTTTCCTCGGACAACAGGCCATCGAGGCGACTGAGGGTCGCATCCAGCTCGGCCTGGACCCGGTGGAAGGCGCGGACCACGGCGCGGCCGCGGGGAGTCAGTCGCGCCACCCCGCCTGCCTTGCCCCCGGCCGTGGCCTCCATGACCGGGGCATCGAAGAGATTGTTCAGGGCCTGAAGCGCATCCCAGGCGGCGCGATAGGACAGGCCAAGCCGCTTGGCTGACGCGGTGATGGAGCCCAGCTCATCCACCGCCTCCAGCAGGCTCACCCGCTCTAGGTTCACCCGGGAGGGACCCTTTCGGAAGGTCAGGGATGCACTGAGGTCACTCACAGGGGGGGCGCTCCGGTCGGGAACGCAATCTCGCCCAGCCCGACCTTTCGGCCAAGCCCCAAGCGACCTCAGGACGCGGCGACCTCGTCATCGCGCAGGACAATATAGATGGCCGGGATCACCAGGACGGTGAGCAGGGTCGATGACGCCAGGCCAAAGAGCAGGGAGATGGCCAGACCCTGGAAGATCGGATCGGTCAGGATCACCCCGGCCCCGATCATGGCTGCCGCCGCCGTCAGGACAATGGGCTTGAACCGGATGGCTCCTGCCTCCAGCAGAACCTCCCGCAGGGGTCGTCCCGCGGTCTGGCTGTGACGGATGAAGTCCACCAGCAGGATGGAGTTTCGCACAATGATCCCCGCCAGGGCGATGAAGCCGATCATGGAGGTGGCGGTGAAGGGGGCTCGGAACAGGATGTGACCCAGGACGATCCCCACCAGGGTCAGGGGTATGGGGGTGAGGATGACCAGGGGCAGGCGGAAGCTTTTGAACTGGGCAACCACCAGGACATAGATGCCCAGGATCGCCACGGCAAAGGCCGCCCCCATGTCGCGGAACGTCACCCAGGTGATCTCCCACTCTCCGTCCCACAGCAGGCTGGGTTGGGCTTCATTGGTAGGCTGGCCGTGCATCAGGATCGCGGGCTTGGGGGTGGAACCCCAGTCAGCCTCGCGGATCGCCTTGTCGACAGCGAGCATGCCGTAGATCGGGGCCTCATAGGCACCGGCCAGTTCGCCCATGATCATGTCCACATCACGGCCGTCTCGACGGAAAATGTGGGTCGAGCCGGGCTCATTGGTGGCGGTGGCGACCTCGCCGAGGGAGACCAGCCGGCCACCACCGGTGCCTTGGGACACAGCCACAGGCATGGCAGCCAGGGTCTCGCCCCAGCTGCGGGCCGATTGAGGCAGGCGGACCGAGATCTCCAGAGGATCGCGGCCTTCACCCCGGTGGGCATAGCCCAGGACCTGGCCGCCGAGGGCTGCGGCAATTGAGTCATAGACATCGCGGTCAGCGACCTTCAGGGCCTCCAGTCGGTCGCGGTCGGGCACCAGGCGCAGGCCGGGGCGTGGCTGGCCATAGCTGTCATCGATATCGACGATATAGGGCACGCTGCGGAAGCTGGCCTTGACCTTCTCGGCCACGGCCCGGCGGGTGGCCGCGTCGGGGCCATAGATCTCGGCCAGCAGGGTGGCCATGACCGGGGGACCGGGAGGGGCTTCAACCACCTTGATCGAGGCTCCCGCAGGCAGGTGTGCCGCGGCAAGTTTCTGGCGCAGGTCCAGGGCAATGGCATGGCTGCTGCGCTTGCGATCCGCCTTGGCCGCCAGAGCGACCGACAGATCCCCCATCTCCGGGCGGTTGCGAAGATAATAGTGGCGCACCAAACCGTTGAAATTGAAGGGCGAGGCCGTGCCGGCATAGGCATCGATGGCCACGACCTCGGGCAGGGCCCGGGTCAGGAGAGCGGCCTCGGTGAGGGCTCTCTGGGTGGCCTCCAGGGAGGTGCCCTCCGGCATGTCCAGGACCACCTGCAGCTCCGACTTGTTGTCGAAAGGCAGCAGTTTCACGGTGACCGTCTTGGTGGCGAACATGGCGCAGGCCACCAGGGTCGCCACGCCCACAGCGATCAGGAAGGTCCAGGCCGAGCGCCGGGTGGCGATCACCTTGCCGGCGACCTGCCGATAGAGGGCTCCAAGTCGGCCCTCGTCATGGTGACTTGGCCCTGCGGCCAGGGTCTTTCGGGCAAACCGCACCATCAGCCAGGGGGCGATGACCACGGCGACGAAGAAGGAGAACACCATGGCGGCCGAGGCATTGACCGGAATGGGGGCCATATAGGGGCCCATGAGCCCGGAGACGAACAGCATGGGCAGGAGGGCTGAAACCACGGTCAGGGTCGCGACGACAGTGGGGTTGCCGACCTCGGCCACGGCATCGACGGCCGCATCGATCCGGCTGCGCCCATCCCCCATGGCCCAGTGGCGGGCAATGTTCTCGATCATGACAATGGCGTCATCCACCAGGATGCCGATGGAGAAGATCAGGGCAAACAGGCTGACCCGGTTGATGGTGTAACCCATCAGATTGGAGGCGAAGAGAGTCAGCAGAATGGTGGTCGGAATGACCACCGCCGTCACCGCGGCCTCCCGCCAGCCGATGGCCAGGCCGATCAGGATGACGATGGAAACCGTCGCCAGTCCAAGGTGGAACAGCAGCTCATTGGCCTTTTCATTGGCCGTCTCGCCATAGTCGCGGGTGACGGCGACATCCAGGCTGTCCGGCAGCAGGCTGCCCTTCAGGGTCTCGACCCGATCCAGAACAGCATGGGAAACGACGACGGCATTGGCGCCCTTGCGCTTGGCTATGGCCAGGCTGACGGCCGGGGCCTCGCTCCAGCCCTGACCGAGACGGGCATAGCGCCAGGCCCGGGCCTGATCCTCGCGGGGGGCTTCGATGACCCGGGCGACATCACGGACATAGACGGCCTCGCCCCGGGTGGAGGGCAGGGCCAACAGGCCGATCTGGGTGGCGTTGGCCAGGGTGCGGCCCGCGGTGACATCCACAGCCTGGCCACCGTTGCGCACCTGCCCGGCCGGAAAGGCGCGATTGGCCTGGCGCACCGTGTCCATCAGGGCCCCGAGGGAGACCCCATGCTGGGCCAGTCGGGCCGGATCGGGCTCGATGCGGATTTCCTGGGGGCGGCCGCCGATGATGAAGGTCAGGCCGACATCATCGACCTTGGCCACCTCGGTGCGCAGCTTTCCGGCCAGCTCGAACAGGGCCTGATCGGTCCATTGCCCCGCCGCGCCGGGCTTGGGTGACAGGGTCAGGACCAGGCCGGGGACATCATTGATCCCCCGGGTCTGGATCAGGGGCTCGGCTATGCCTGCAGGGATGCGGTCATAATTGGCGCGGATCTTTTCGTGGATACGCACGGCCGCCGCATCCGGGTCGACACCGACCTTGAAGCGGGCCGTGACCATGACCTGGTTGTCGTCGACGAAACTGTAGACATGCTCCACATCGGCCACGCTCTTGACGATGGTCTCCAGGGGCTTGCCCACCAGCTCCACCGCATCCGGAGCCCTCAGGCCCGGGGCCGCGACCATGATGTCCACCATGGGCACGCTGATCTGGGGCTCCTCTTCCCGGGGGATGGAGACCAGGGCCAGCAGGCCGACGGCAATTGCCGCCAGCAAGAACAGGGGGGTGAGAGGCGAGCGGATCGTTGCGCGGGTCAGCCGTCCGGAAATGCCGAGGTTCATTTGGCGGATCCCGCAGGGGTGAGAACGTCACCGGCACTCAGGCCG
>CAIYZB010000128.1 GCA_903930545.1 uncultured Alphaproteobacteria bacterium | reverse complement strand
CTGACGCGTGCCACCTCCCCCAGGGGGGGGAGGAATTATGACTTGCGAATTGCTCCCCCTCTGGGGGAGCTGTCAGCGAAGCTGAATGAGGGGGATCCCCTACTCTTCCTTGACGCGACGCTTGCGGAAGGAGGGGTTCAGGACCTGCTTGCGCAGGCGGATGGACTTGGGCGTGACCTCGACCAGTTCGTCTTCCTCGATATAGGCGATGGCCTGTTCGAGGGTCAGGCGACGCGGCGGGGTGAGGCGCACGGCCTCGTCCTTGCCGGAGGCCCGCACATTGGTCAGCTGCTTGGCCTTCATGGGATTGACGTCCAGGTCATCGGCCCGGGCGTTTTCGCCAATGATCATGCCCTGATAGGTCTTTTCCCCGGCGCCCACGAACATGGTACCGCGATCTTCCAGGTTCCACAGGGCATAGGCCGCCGTTTCGCCATCGGAATTTGAGACCAGAACGCCCTTACGACCGGCGTCGATCGCCCCCTTGTAGGGCTCGTAGTGGCTGAACACGCGGTTCAGCACGCCGGAGCCACGGGTGTCGGTGAGGAACTCGCCCTGATAGCCGATGAGCGAGCGGGACGGCGCCATCAGGCTTATACGGGTCTTGCCCGCACCGGAGGGACCCATGTCCTTCAGTTCGGCCTTACGGGCCGACAGCTTTTCAATGACGATGCCGGAGAACTCGTCATCGACGTCGATCATGACGTCCTCGACGGGCTCGAGGCGCTCGCCGGTCTCCTCGTCCTTCTGGAACACCACGCGGGGACGCGAGATCGAGACCTCGAAGCCTTCACGGCGCATGGATTCGATCAGAACGCCCAGCTGGAGTTCACCGCGGCCGGCCACCTCATAGGCGTCCTTCTCGGCGGTTTCACCCACGCGGATGGCGACGTTGGACTCGGCTTCCTTGAGCAGGCGGTCACGGATGACCCGGCTCTGGACCTTGTCGCCCTCACGGCCCGCCAGGGGGCTGTCATTGACCGAGACGGTCATAGAGATGGTGGGCGGATCGATGGGCTGGGCGGGCAGGGCCTCGGTCACCTCAAGGGCGCAGAGGGTGTCGGCCACGGTAGCCTTGGACAGACCCGCAATGGCGACGATGTCACCGGCCTCGGTGCCGCCGTCGACGGGCTGACGCTTCAGGCCGCGGAAGGCCAGAACCTTGGTGATGCGACCGCGTTCGATTTCCTTGCCGTCGCGGGACAGGGCGCGGATGGCCATGCCGGGAACGGCGCGGCCGGCTTCGATCCGGCCGGTAAGCAGACGGCCCAGGAAGGGGTCGCTTTCGATCAGGACCGACAGCATCTGGAAGGGCTCGTCCTTGCGCGGCACCGCCTTGGGTTCCGGCACATGGTCGACGATGAGGTCGAACATGGGGGCAAGCGTTTCCGACGGCTGGCTCATGTCCAGGGTCGCCCAGCCATTCTTGCCGCTGGCATAGAGGTGGGGGAAGTCCAGCTGGTCGTCTGTCGCGCCCATGGCGGCGAACAGGTCGAAGGCATCGTTCAGGACGCGGTCGGGATCGGCATGGGGCCGGTCGACCTTGTTCAGGCAGACAATGGGCTTCAGGCCCATCTTCAGGGCCTTGCCGAGCACGAACTTGGTCTGGGGCATGACCCCTTCTTCGGCATCCACCAGCAGGACGCAGCCGTCCACCATGCCGAGGATGCGTTCCACCTCGCCGCCGAAGTCGGCGTGGCCAGGGGTGTCGATGATGTTGATCCGGGTTTCGCCGGCCTTGCCGTGCCAGAGCACGCTGGTGCACTTGGCCAGGATGGTGATCCCGCGCTCGCGCTCCTGGTCGTTGGAGTCCATGGCGCGTTCCACTGTCGCCTCATTGGCGCGGAACACACCCGACTGGGCGAGGAGGGCGTCAACCAGCGTCGTCTTGCCGTGGTCAACGTGGGCGATGATGGCGATATTGCGGAGCGACATTTACATCTTATCTCTTAGGGGCGCGCGCTTCTACGGCAGCCCGAACAATTTCACCAGAGACTTCTCACCGGCCCAGGCGCTTAATCGCAGCCTTGATTGTGCATTGCAACAATTCGTTTCCGACTGTGATTTCGCAATACGACTTTGAAAAACCACGTAACTTTTCGTTGTATAGATAAATACGAAGCCGGGTGAGCGTTTCTGTCTTGTCGTTTTTTGCGTCGCACCGTATAAGAAGAACGTGAGGCGTCGCTGACGCTTCTGCCCTTCCTGGGCGTTTCCTCCCTAATAAACTGCCGGGCCTCGTGCCCGGCTTTTTTTTGGTCCAGACCGCCGCAGGATGGCGTCAGGAAGCGATTTCGGACCAGTTCGTGGCTGCCAGCCCCCGCATCACTTCATCCAGATCCATGACCAGGCGCTCGAAGCCCGCAGACAGCTCCAGGCTGGCCTCGTCCATATAGAGGCTGCGATTGATCTCGATCTGCAGGGCGTGGATCTGCAGACCGGGCCGACCATAGTGCTCCGTCGTATAGCCCCCGGCATAGGGCGCATTGCGCGCCACCCTGTAGCCAAGCTCGCCGAACGAGCGCTCGACCTGCCGGGTCAGCTGGTTGGCGCAGGAGACGCCAAACCGGTCGCCAAGGACCAGGTCACAGCTTCCACCCGGGGTGCGCGCCGCGATGGCGGGCATGGAATGCCAGTCAATCAGGATGGCCAGGCCATGGGCGGCACGGGTCTCGGCCAGAAGCTGGTCCAGGGCCTGATGATAGGGAACATAGACTGCCTCCAGCCGCCCCCGCGCCTCGGCCAGGCTCAGCTTTCGGTCATAGATCTCCTGGCCCTCGGCGACGATCCGCGGAATGGCGCCCAGCCCTGCGGCTACCCGGGCCGTCAGGCTGCGGGGCATGCCGGGATGGGCATCACTGAACATGTCCGGGTCCAGCTCGTCAGCCTCGCGGTTCACATCCACATAGGCCCTTGCCATGCAGGCCTTCAGGGTGGTGATCCCGTGGCCGGCTGCTGCGGCGATCAACCTGTCCACATAGGCATCCTCCGACCGCCTCAGGGCCAGATCGTCCAGGGCCGAGGCCGCGAGCAGATCGGCGGGGTAATGCCGGCCGCTGTGGGGTGAGGCAAAGACCACAGGCCCCGCCGGGCCCCCCACCGGGCGCACGATCTCGAAGGTGGGTCTGAGGGCCAGGGCGGTCATGGGGGCATATGACGTTCGGTGCCGGGGGCGGTCAATTCGGCCGGAACAGGACAAGGTTCATGGGCGATTTACATCTGGGGGCCTATGGTCCGCCCTCTCGAGACCTGACGCGGAACACAAATATGCCCCGGATCCTGCTGGCCGAAGATGATGACAGCCTGCGTGGCTTCCTGACCCGCGCCCTGGAGCGGGCCGGGTTCGATGTGACCTCCTGCGCCGATGGGGAGGAGGCCGCTGCGGTCCTCGACCAGAACTGGGACCTGCTGCTCACCGACATCGTCATGCCCGGCATGGACGGGATCGAGGTGGCCCGGCTGGCCGCGGCCCGTCATCCGGGTCTGAGGATCATGTTCATCACCGGATTTGCCGCCGTGGCCCTGGCCGCCGGCGACCAGGCCCCTCCGGGGTCCAAGGTCCTGTCCAAGCCCATCCACCTGCGGGAGATTGTCTCCGAGGTGGAGCGGATGATGGCCGCCTGAATCATCTTTGCGCGCAGCGCTTGCGCGGGAACGGCGGTCCCGTTATATCCGCGCTTCCCCGCACCCGGCCTTGCCGGGCTGCCCATGGCACGGACGCGTAGCTCAGCGGGAGAGCACCTCGTTGACATCGAGGGGGTCACAGGTTCAATCCCTGTCGCGTCCACCATTCTCCCAACAGCGTCCTCTGCTGGCGTTCCTGATCAGGAACTTGCCTCAAAGCATCGGATCTATCGCCGACTGAACGTCAATTGATGGCGGTTGCGCAGATTGGCCGGCTACCGACGGTCCTCGAGGTCGTAAGGCGCTTGCTCCGGAGTTTTGAGCTTTGCGGATGTGGGGGCGGACAGGCCGCTTTCACGCCATGTGGGCCACGGCATACAGGCAGGAGTCTGACCTTTTCACCATACCATCGCACTGGCCGCGCGATTGAATTTTACTGGCGTTAGGAGATCCGAGCGCTGTAGGCCATTTTGAAGGTCGTGGTGAGATTTCATGTCCGAAGGTAAGCCCAAAGAGTCCGAAGAGCCGTATCTCATCGAGATCGCCGAATGGGACTTTGGGCTGCACCTCTCGATATCTCCTGCGGCGCAATCACAGGAGCATCGGTTTCAGGGTGGCCTACTTTACAGCCGCAGCCTGACCATACTCGGAACCGTAGTTTCGCCAGAAAATCAGTCAGG
>CAIYZB010000127.1 GCA_903930545.1 uncultured Alphaproteobacteria bacterium | reverse complement strand
TAGACCAGTTTCAGATCGGCAATGGCCTCGGCCACACTGTCATAGACCCGCGCGGCATTGAGCGGCCATTCGGCGCCGGAGGCCGAGGCCCAGGCCCGTTCCTGGGGCCAGCCATCCCGGGGATTGACCAGCCGCAGATCGGCCAGGCCGAAATTGGCCATGACCCTGGCCACCGCACCGATGTTCTGGGGCAGCTGGGGCACATTCAGGATGACACAGGGAGGGGCAGCGGAACCTTCACTCATAGGCGTTTTCTGAACGAGCGCGCACGGAAGGCAAGGAAAAGGTCACGCCCCCCGGCCTGGCCGCGCATGAGGCCAAGTGAAAATGCCTGTGGCCGGACGCTTAACCAAGCTTTGCGTCTAGCGCGACGCCCATTATACCCCGTGGAAATCACATGTTTCGCTCGTGGAGTGCCGGAGCCTCATGGCCAAGATCAAAGTCGCCAATCCCGTCGTCGACCTGGACGGCGACGAAATGACCCGCATCATCTGGAAGTGGATCAAGGACAAGCTGATCTTCCCCAATCTGGATATCGATCTGGACTATTATGATCTGGGGATGGAGCACCGCGACGCCACCGACGACAAGGTGACGATCGACTCCGCCAACGCCATCAAGAAGTACGGCGTGGGCGTGAAATGCGCCACCATCACCCCGGACGAAGCCCGGGTTGAGGAATTCAAGCTCAAGAAGATGTGGAAGTCGCCCAACGGCACGATCCGCAACATCCTGGGCGGGGTCGTTTTCCGCGAACCCATCATCTGCAAGAACGTGCCGCGCCTGATCCCCGGCTGGACCCAGCCGATCATCATCGGCCGTCACGCCTTTGGTGACCAGTATCGCGCCACCGACTTCCTGGTCCCCGGGCCCGGCAAGATGACAATCAAGTGGGTGGGCGAGGACGGCCAGGAAATCGAGCACGAGGTGTTCAACTATCCCGGCTCCGGCGTCGCCATGGCCATGTACAACCTGGACGACTCGATCCGCGACTTCGCGCATGCGAGCTTCGCCTATGCCCTTCAGCGGAAATACCCGCTCTACCTCTCCACCAAGAACACGATCCTCAAGGCCTATGACGGCCGCTTCAAGGACATCTTCGCCGAAATCTATGCCTCGGATTACGAAGCCCAGTTCAAGGAAGCCGGCATCACCTATGAGCACCGTCTGATCGACGACATGGTCGCCTCGGCCCTGAAGTGGTCCGGCGGCTTCATCTGGGCCTGCAAGAACTATGATGGCGACGTCCAGTCGGACGAGGTCGCCCAAGGGTTCGGCTCGCTGGGCCTGATGACCTCGGTCCTGATCACCCCGGACGGCAAGACCATGGAGGCCGAGGCCGCCCACGGCACTGTCACCCGCCACTACCGTCAGCATCAGCGCGGGGAGTCGACCTCGACCAACTCCATCGCCTCGATCTTCGCCTGGACCCAGGGCCTGAAGCATCGCGCCAAGCTGGACGGCAATGCCGAGTTGAACCACTTCGCCGATACCCTGGAAAAGATCTGCGTCTCCACCGTGGAGAGCGGCTCCATGACCAAGGACCTGGCTCTGCTGGTGGGGGATCAGCAGGGCTGGCTGACCACCGAAGGCTTCATCGACAAGGTCGCGGC
>CAIYZB010000126.1 GCA_903930545.1 uncultured Alphaproteobacteria bacterium | reverse complement strand
CTTGGTGATGGCCACGGCGGCCGGCGGGCGCGAGGCCACAGCCTCGGCGGCCGCACGGGCTCGGGCGCGCAGTTGGTCGCGGCTGACCACGGCATTGGCGATCCCCCAGTCCACGGCCTTGTTGGCATCGACGGCCTCACCCAGGACGAACATGGCAAAGGCCCGCACATGGCCAATGCGATTGGGCAGGGTGAAGCTGGAGGCCGCCTCCGGCACCAGGGCCAGATTGACGAAAGGCGTGGTCAGAAGGGTGTCCTCGGTGACGAAGACCAGGTCGCAGTGGAGCAGCATGGTCACGCCAACCCCGACGGCCCGGCCATTCACGGCGGCGATGAGAGGCGTCCTGGCACGGCCCAGGGCCGCCAGAAGGGGATTGCCGCCGTCCCGCGCCTGATTGGCACCGCTGTCGCCAGCATTGACCGCGGCGAAGTCGGCCAGGTCATTCCCAGCCGTGAACATGTCGCCCTCGGCCTGGAAGACGATGCAGCGGACTGAAGGATTGTCATTGGACTGATCAATGGCGTCGCCCAGGGCCTGGTACATGGCCCGGGTCAGGGCGTTCTTCTTCTCGGGACGGTTAAGGGTGAGGGTGAGAACGCCCCCGGACAGTTCACTGATGACATGGTCGGACATGGGAAATTCCTTAAATCTTACGTCGTAAACTTTAAAGGACGGCGCGATACCAGTCGACCCCGTTCGGGTCGGTTTCACGCCTGGCCTGACCTCGGGCGATCAGGCAGTTCAGATGGGCCAGGCTCTCACCCGTCGCCATGCTCAGAACCCACTCATCGATCTTGCGCCGGAACAGGACGTGAAAAACGTCCACGGCGCGGCGGGGTTCCGAAATCAGGGCCAGGAGGCGAGTCAGGCCCCGTCCATGCCCTCCGATCAGGTGATCGATCCGGGCGTGGAGGCCAAAGAAGGGGTCATTGTGGGCAGGCAGGACCAGGACATCGTCGGGCACCACGGTCTTGATCCGAGCCAGGGTGGTCAGCCATTCGGTGAGGGGATCGCCATCAGGTTCGGTGGGGAAGACGGAAACATTGGAAGAGATCTTGGGCAGGACCTGGTCGCCGGAGATCAACAGGGCCAGGTCCCGACACCACAGACAGGCATGCTCCGGGGAATGGCCAGAGCCCACCACCACCTGCCAGTCGTGATCGCCGATGCGGAGCACCTGTCCGTCGCTGATGCGGTGGAAACTGTCTGGAAGGGCGTGGAGGCCCTTGCCGAACCCCCCGAAGCGGGCCCGGTAATTCTCCAGCGCCGTCTCGTCCCAGCCCGCCGCCTGGTAGAAGGCCACACCGTCGTGAGGTGCCTCGCGACCCGTGTCAGCGGCGAGGGACCGGCACATCAGGAACTCAAGACGGGTAATCCAGAGCTTGCAATCGAACTTCCGGGTCAGCCAGCCGGCCATGCCGATGTGATCAGGATGCATGTGCGTCACAAGCACACGGGTGACCGGGAGATTTTTCAGGGGCCCGTCGAAGGCTTTTCGCCAGGCCTGCATGGTGGCCTCGCCCCCCATGCCTGTATCGACAATGGCCCAGCCCCCCTCCTCGGCAATGGCCCAGACATTGATGTGAGCCAGGGCCCCACCCAGGGGCATCCGCAACCACTTAACACCTGGAGCAATATCAATGGCTTCGCCCTGGCCAGGGCCCCGTTCGAAGGGGTACCTCAGGCGGGGTCGGGGATGCTCGGGGATGGGAACTTCTGGGCCGTCGCGCAAGGGCCGCCTCTCCATTGGGTTTGAGCCATTGTCGGCTCTTAGGCGATCTTGCGCAAACCCCTGCTCACCTGAGAGGCGAGCAAGGTTCAGCCAGCATTCACAGCAAACTAGACCCTAGTGGTCGGTGGGGGCTTATGTCCCACAACAAACACGCCCAGGAGAGTCACCATCATGAGGCCAATCGCTATCTGGCTGGCCGCCATCCTGCTGATCGGGGCCGCTGCGCCGGCCACGGTCATCGCCCAGTCCAAGGCCGCCGACAAGAAAGTCGCTGCGGAAATCGCCAAGAACCGCGTCCAGGGCATGGCGGAGGCTCCGGCCATTGCCAAGGCCGTGGGTATCAGCTGCGCGGTCACCGACGCCCGCTTCATCGGCAAGACCGAAGACAAGAAGGCCAAGAACTTCACCACCTATTACGAGATCGACTGCGATCAAGGTGTGGGCTTCATCCTTCAGAACGTCTCCAACGCGCCCAAGCCCAATGCCTTCACCTGCGTTGAGGCCAATACGCCCCAGCCGGACGGCAAGCCCTCGTCCTTGCCCTGCAAGCTGCCGGGCAACGCCAATCCTGGCGCGGACCTGGTTCCCCTGCTGTCCAAGGCCGGTGTGGTCTGCCAGCCCGAAGCCACCCGTGGCATCGGCCAGGGTGCCAAGAACACCTATCTGGAAGTCGCCTGTCAGGGCGGCGCTGGCTATGTGCTGACCGCCAGCGCCCCGGTGGACATCAACCAGCCGGTCGAGGCCAATAACTGCCTGCTCTATGATCAAGCCAACGGCAACATCAAGTGCACCCTCAAGGACGCGGCCTCGCGTCTGG
>CAIYZB010000125.1 GCA_903930545.1 uncultured Alphaproteobacteria bacterium | reverse complement strand
GCAGGTCGCGGCCCTCATGGTCCACCTTCAGGTCCTCGAAGCGACGGGCCTGGGTCATGACCTGGGTCTCCAGGGAGCCGACAAACTGGTTATAGCGCCCCACGGCCTGTTCCAGGGCCTTGCCCATGCCGGCGGCATGGCCGCCCATGACCGACAGGCGCTTGTAGAGCTCGCGGCCCAGCTGGGAGATCTGCTGGGCATTGGCCGCCTGCTCCTCCACCCGCCAGCCATAGACCACCGCCTTGCACAGGGCGAAGAGGGTGGTGGGGGTCACCACCAGGACACGGCGGTCCATGGCCTCGGTCATCAGGTCCGGATTGCGCTCCAGGGCGGCGGACAGGAAGCTGTCGCCGGGAATGAACATGGCCACGAAATCCGGCGAGGCTTCGAATTGATCCCAATAGGCCTTGGCAGACAGGCCCTGCATGTGGGTTCGCACACTCTGGGCATGGCGGACATAACAGGCCTCCCGGGCGGCCTCGTCCGTGGCTTCCTGGGCATCGAGAAAGGCGTTCAGCGAGCATTTGGCGTCGATGACAAAGACCGCCCCGCCGGGCAGACGCACGGTCACGTCGGGACGTCTGCGCCCCTCCTCGGTGTCGGTGGAGGTCTGTTCGGTGAAGTCGTAATGGGCATTGAGCCCGGCGGCCTCCAGCACATTGCGCAGGGTCTGTTCCCCCCAACGGCCCTGGACCCCGGCCCCTCGCCGAAGCGCTGCCGACAGCTTGCGGGCCTCGTTCTGGGTGGCAGTTGAGGCCTCCATCAGGGCGGTGATCTGGGCCTTGAGCCCGCCATTGTCCTCGGCCCGCAGCTTTTCGACTGCGACCACCTGTTCCTGGAACTTGGCCAGGGTCTCGGCCACAGGCTTGAGCTGGGCTTCCAGACGCGCCTGGGCCAGCTGTTCGCGGTTGTTGAAGGTCTCGTCAGCCCGCTTCAGGACCTGTTCGGCAATGGCATTGGCCGCCTCGCCCTGGAGCAGGGCCGCATTCTTGGCCCCCATCTCCTCGATAATCCGCACCCGGGTGGCAGCCTCCTGCAGGGTGAGAGCCCGGGCCTCGGCGCGATTGGCCCGGCCACGCTCGGACAGGGCCCAGATCAGGGCCGGAACACCGGCCAGCAGGGCGGCCAGAAGAGCGAGAAGCACAGGATCAAGGTTCATGCTCTGTTCCATAGCCGAAAAGCCGATGGGCCGCTAGGCGGGGCGACGGGCCCGCACGGCCTGGGTGATGGTGCCATCGTCCAGCCAGTCCAGTTCGCCCCCCACCGGCACACCCCGGGCCAGCATGGTCACCGAGACCCCGGCATTGGACAGGCGCTCGGCGAGATAATGGGCTGTGGTCTGGCCATCCACTGTGGCGGGCAGGGCCATGATGACCTCGGAGACCTCGGATTCGGTGGCCCGGGCGACGAGGGGACTGATCCTGAGGGCGTCGGGTCCGACACCATCCAGGGCCGAGAGCAGGCCGCCCAGAACGTGATAGCGGCCGCGAAAGGCGCTGGCCCGCTCCATGGCCCAGAGGGCACCGACCTCCTCCACCACACAGATCAGGGCGCCGTCCCGTGAGGCATCGGTGCAGATGGCGCAGGGATCCTGGGTGTCGAGGGAGCCACAGACCTGACAGGTCTTCACCCGCTCGGCGGCCAGGGCCAGGGCCTCGGCCAGGGGGGTCAGGAGCTGATCCTTGCGTTTCAGCAGGGCCAGGGCAGCACGCCGCCCCGACCGCGGACCCAGGCCCGGCAGTTTGGACAGCAGGCTGATCAGCCGCTCGATCTCGGGTCCGGCAGAAGAGGCCAGGGGACGTCTCCGGTTCGTAAGGTTTCAGTGTGCCGCGATTCGGAGGCTGGGCCCCCTCCACCGCTTCGCGGTCCCCCTCCCCCAGAGGAGGAGGAATGGGCCCGAACTAATTCCTCCCCCTCTGGGGGAGCTGTCAGCAAAGCTGACTGAGGGGGCCCTCAGTCCTCGTCGTCGTCCCCGCCCACATCATCCACCACCACCGCCTCGGGCGGCGGGGGATTGCGGATGGACAGGATCTCGGTGCCCGGAAAGGCGTCCATGACTGACTTGATGAAGGGATCCTCGGCCACCTCGGCGCGGATCTCGCGTTCCTCACGCTTCTGGCGTTCCCACTGGCTCTCGGCCCCGCCGCCGCCCTGGGCCGCCACCAGCCAGGGCTGGCCGGTCCATTCTTTCAGCCGGGCGACAAGGCGCTGGGCGAGGTTGTTGGGTGCCCCGGGAACGGGCTCGAACTCGATGGCCCCGGGGCGGAAACTGATGGGCCGAACAAAACGTTCGACGTCCAGCCGCAGGGAAATGTCGCGCTTCTTTTCGATGAGGGCGACGAAGTCTTCGAAGGACTGAAGGACCGGGGCCGCTTCCCCGGTATCGGGGCTGGGCTGGATCATCCGGGCCTGGGCAGTCACCCCGCCACCGGAGGCGACAGAACCGCCCCCGCCACCGCCACCACCACCGCCAGAGGGCGGCTGGGGTTCGCCGGACTGGAGACGCTTCAGGGCCTCCTCGGGCCCGGGAAGGTCGGCGGCATAGGCCAGCCGGATAAGGGCCATGTCACAGGCCGCCGCCGGATCCGGCGCGCGGCGGACCTCCTCATGGATCCGCAGCAGCATCTGCCACATCCGCGACAGGACCCCGGCCGAGACCGCCGCCCCTATGGCCGCCAGCCTCTGGGCCTGTTCCTTGGGCAGGGTCAGGGCCTTGGGCCCTATGGCCTTTGCTACAGAAGCCCCGTGGCAGTGTTCCAGCAGGTCCAGCATGACCTGACCGGGATCAGCCCCATAGCCATAGAGGGTGCGGAAGACCTCGATGGCCTCTCCGGCCTGACCGCGCATGACATGTTCGAACAGCTGGATGGTCTGGGCCCGGTCAGCCAGGCCCAGCATGTCGCGGATGGTCTCGGCCGTGACGGTCATCCCGGCCTCGGCCTGGACAATGGCCTGGTCCAGCATGGACTGGGCGTCACGCACCGAACCCTCGGCCGCACGTGCAATCAGCAGCAGCCCCTCGGCATCGACCCGGGCGCCTTCGTTCTCGGCGATCATCTCCAGGTTCTTGACGATGACCTCCGGCTCCACCCGGCGCAGATCGAACCTCTGGCAGCGGGAGAGGAT
>CAIYZB010000124.1 GCA_903930545.1 uncultured Alphaproteobacteria bacterium | reverse complement strand
GTATCCAGCCGGCCTGGCTCCAGGCCCGGGGCTATGAGTTTGCAACAGATCTGGAAGCCGCCCTCACACTCTGGCGAGATGAGACCAAAGGGACCTTCGTCTAGGGCTTTCAATTTCGCTGCGGCCTTCCCACTTGTGGGGCATGGCCAAGCCCCTGTTGATCCTCGTTCCCCTCGCCCTGATCCTGGGGGCCTGCACCACACCCACCGCCAATAGCGGTCTGCTCTCCACCTATGAGGGCCTGACCCCGCGTCCCGGCACCGCCAGGGTCAGCCTGTCCGAACGCAAGGATGAGGCCGGGCTGAAGGGGCTGGCCCGGGTGGCCCTGGCCCCAACCCGCATTGCGCCGGGTCCCGAGACCGCCTGGCTGACCCCGGCCGAGGCCCTGGCCCTGGGTCGCGAGATCGACGGCCAGATCTGTTTTGAAATGACCGAGCGCTATGACCTGGCCCCGGCTGATCAGGCCGATGCCACAGTGAACGCCGTGGTCAGTCGGGTCGGTCCCACCGGGCGGGTGGGCTCGCTGGCCGCCGCGGCCGGGAGCTATTTTATCCCCGGGCCCATCGGCCTGCGTCCCCCGGGAACCCTTGGGGCGCTTGGGGCAGAGGCCGAGCTGCTGGATCGCGATGGCCGCCAGATCGCCGCCATCACCTGGACGCGGGATGCGACCGCCGTGGGCACCGACAGTCCCTCCCTCAGCCGGATCGGCGATGCCCTGCAATTTGCCGAGCCCCTGGCCGATGACGTGGCCAAGGTCATGACCGGCAAGGAGACCCGCTCGCGAAAGATCCCCGATCCGGACCCCTGTGCGGCCTATGGCGCGCGCCTGAGGGTGGAAGGTATTGCCGCCAGTATTGCCACCGGCCTCTATGTGCCCCAGCTCAGTGGAGCCCAGGCCGCGCCGGTCCCCTGACCCGATATGGGAGCCTTTTCCCCTGACAGGCGTTTGGTCTGAACGGGACGCCACATGGCCTCCCCGGAGGACATCATGCGCAAGATCATCATCGCCAGCCTGACGGCCATAAGCCTGGTTGCGAACCTGGGCACCGCCGCCGTCGCCCAACCCTATGGGGCCCGTCAGGGCAGCCAGCACAATGAGCAAGCCCGAGACCACCAGAGCGACAATCGCAACAATCGCGAAGCCTTCCGTGACCGCCGGATCGTCGATCAGCGCCAGGGCTCGGGCTATTACAACCGCACCTATGGCGAGACCCATCGCAATGACAGCTCGGCCATTGCCGCAGGCTTTCTGGGCTTTGTCCTGGGTGCCGCCATTGCCGGCAATTCCAACGACCGGTCCTATGCCAATAACCGGCACAATAACCGCTCCTGGAACAATGCCTGCTCGCGGCGCTATCGCTCCTTTGACCGCAATAGCGGGACCTATCTCGGCTATGACGGCTATCGCCACTATTGCCGCTGAATGACGACGGTCGGGGCCTGAGCGCCCCGGCCGCCCCTATCTGAAGGCCGCCATATAGGTATTGAGGTCGAAATAGTCGCGCCAGACCTGGATCCGGCCGTCCTTCATCTCAAAGACCCCGCAGCAGGGCAGGGCCACAGGCTTGTCCCCCAGCATGATCCGGTCCAGGCGCTCGACCATCACCAGGTCCCCCTGGCTTGTCATGTTCAGGATATCCCACTCCGTGGAGGTCCAGCCCCTCAGGAAGCCGGTGATGAAGCCGCGCAGGGCCTCGTGGCCGGTAACAGGCCCCGTGGGCATATTGTGATAGGTCCCATCGGGGGCAAAGAAGGCCACCAACTCCTCCACATCCAGCCGCGACCAGGCGGCAATGAAGTCACGAACGACCTGCTGGTTGACCTGTGTCATGGCAAAACTCCCTTGAGCGCTCAGCATGCCTCCAGTTCCCGCCCCGGCCAATCGGAACCGGCGGCTATCGTCTGGAGACACCCGTCATGAAAACCAATGAAGGCGGTCTTGACCGCATCCTTCGCATTCTCGTTGGCCTGGCCGTCCTGTCCCTGGCCTTTGTGGGCCCCAAGACGCCCTGGGCCTATGTGGGTCTTGTGCCCCTGATCACCGGCCTGGTGGGCATCTGCCCGCTCTATTCGATCCTCGGCCTCAATACCTGCCCGGTTCGCAAGGCGGGCTGACCCCGCCTCGCACCGGCAAGTCAGTCGCGGCAGAAGCCGGCCATGTCGGCGGCCGTGTCGCGGCTGATGTCCGGGCAGCAGATGGAAAAGACCTCCGAGCCGTGGATGGTGCCCATCACCTGACGGCAGCGGGCAGAGACCCCGGCCTGGAGCAGGCGGCGGTAGAAGACGATCCCTTCATCGCGCAGGGGGTCGCACTCATTGACGCTGATGACCGTGGGGCACAGACCCTTCAGGTCCTCCACCGTGGCAAAGCTCGGCCAGGCGAGGGGGTTCTTGGCCTCATAGGCCTCGATCCCGTAGGCCATGGCCCCGCGGTTGTTGTGCAGGTCCAGCAGAAGGCCGTTGTTCTCGACGGAGGAGGGATGGTCCTCATGGGGCCAGACCCCGGAGATATAGGGGCAGAGGGCATAGAGCCCCTTGATCAGGCCCAGGTCGCCGTCCTGCTTCAGCTTCAGGACCGTTGCGATGGACAGGTTGCCGCCGCCGCTCTCGCCCGCCACCACGATCCGGGTCGGATCGATCTTCAGGTTCTTTGCATTGGCTGCGGTCCACTTCAGGCCCGAGACGCAGTCATTGAGGCCGGCGGGGAAGGGGAGGACCTCAGAGGCCGAGGAGGGACGCAGACAATTGCGGAAATCCACGGCCACCACGGCCACGCCCCGGGCGGCGATGATCCGGTTCCAGGCGCGATACATGCCATTGAAGGCCGACATGGTCTGCATGCCACCGCCGTGGATGTAATAGTTGCAGGGCAGAACCTCGTCCGTATCGGGGCGGGTGATATTGACCTTGATGGTGTTGCCATCGGGCTGGGAGACGAAGCTGTCTTCGAAGACTACGAGGCCCGCACTGGGGGCGGTGAGCTCGTTGTCGCAGGCCTGGAGCAGCATCTCCATCCCGGCCTCGGCGGCCAGGGCCTCCGGTGTATTGGCCATGGCCAGAAGGGTTTCGCGGTCGGCCACATCGCCAAGCGGCGGGGCATCGGGGGCCATGAATACGGCCTTGATGCGGGGGTCGATGCGCGGGTCGCTCTGGATCTTGTTGGTCATGGCCGGGTCCTGATGGGTGTGGGTCTATTTGGCGGGATGCCGCCTTGATGGGAAGCGGTTTTGGTGCCGGACCGACAAGCTGTGGCGGCGGCAGTTGAGTTCGATCCCCGGACCCGCTAGGCCCAGATCTTCCCCAGTCAGGACATCTGCCATGGCCGCCGATATCGATCCCTTCCGCGCCATTGCCATCAGTCGCCTGGCCCACCAGCTGAAGGCCGAGGGGCGCTCCATCATCCATATGGAATTCGGCCAGCCCTCCACCGGGGCACCGGCCGCGGCCATTGCCGAGGCCCACCGGATCCTGGACACCGACCCCATGGGCTATTGGGAAAGCCCGGCCCTGAAGGCGAGGATCGCGCAGCGCTATCTGGAACGCCATCGCGTGGAGATCCTCCCCGAACAGATCATCCTGACCTGCGGGGCCTCTCCCGCCCTGGTCCTGGCCCTGGCCGCCAGCTTCTCGCCGGGGGACCGGGTGGCCCTGGCCCGTCCCGGCTATGTGGCCTATCGCAACACCCTGAAGGGTCTGAACTTCGAGCCGGTTGAGATCTCTTGCGGTCCCGAGAGCCGGTTCCAGCTGACCGCCGCCCATCTGGCGGCCCTCGATCCGGCCCCGGCCGGGGTCATTGTGGCCAGCCCGGCCAATCCCACCGGCACCATCATTCCCGGGCCCGAGCTTGAGGCCATTGCCGCCGTCTGCCGCGAGCGCGGCATCCGGATCATCTCTGACGAGATCTATCACGGCCTCAGCTATGTAGGCCCCACCCCCTCGGTTCTGGAGTTCGAGCCCCAGGCCTGGGTGGTCAATTCCTTCTCCAAATATTTCAGCATGGTGGCCTGGCGACTGGGCTGGCTGGTGGTGCCGGCCGACCAGATCGAGCGCGCCCGGGCCTTTATGGGCAACCTCTTCCTGACCCCGCCCTCCCTCAGCCAGCACGCCGGCCTGATCGCCATGGATTGCACCGAGGAACTTGAGGGCCATATCGACACCTACCGCCGCAACCGCGACATCCTGCTGGCGGCCTTGCCGTCCCTCGGTCTGACCCGGATCGCTCCGCCGGACGGGGCCTTTTATATCTATGCCGATGTCAGTCACCTCACCGATGACAGCGAGGCCTTCTGCGAAAAGCTGTTGCGGGAGACGGGCGTAGCAACGGCACCTGGCGTCGACTTCGATCCTGTGGAGGGGCACCGGCATGTGCGCCTGAGCTTTGCGGTCTCAACGCCGGAGGTCGAGGAGGCGGTGAGGCGCATGGTGCCCTGGTTTGAGGCTTTCCCCCTCAGTCAACTTCGCTGACAGCTCCCCCTGAGGGGGAGCAATTGGCACGGTGTAATTCCTCCCCCTCTCGGGGAGGTGGCAGGCGAAGC
>CAIYZB010000123.1 GCA_903930545.1 uncultured Alphaproteobacteria bacterium | reverse complement strand
GGGCCTGGTCGGGCAGCTTGCCATAGTCATTGGGCAGGCCGATCACGCTCTCCACGGTCTTGACCAGGGGATGGGCGATCTCGTCCGTGGACCGGCTGACATAGACCCGCACCAGGTCGGGGCAGTTGTGCAGGTGCTCAGTCATGCGCTGGTAGCGCTCGGAATCCATGATGGCGACCTTGGTGCCGCTATCGGTCAGGCCGTATTCCAGCTCCGGCCCGGTCCACCAGGCATTGAGCGGCGTGATGATCGCGCCGATCGAAGCGGCGGCATAGAAGGCCACCACCCATTCCGGCAGGTTGCGCATGATGATGGCGACCCGGTCGCCCTTGGTCACGCCCTGGGCTGCGAGGTCCCGGGCAAAGGCCGAGGTGGCGCGGTAGAAGTTCTCGAAGGAGACCCGCTCGTCCTCATAGACCATGAAGATGGCATCGCCGTGGGCCCGGGACAGTTCCACAATGGAGCGGATGGACGGCGGCAGGTTCTTCCAGGTCCGGGTCGGGATCCCGCGAATATCGACGGTCTCCATCTCTGCCGGTGACCCTGCTGCGGTGAGCATGGCATGGGCCTGGGCAATGGACATGGCGGGCCAGCCAGCGGGCAGTGCAGCCTCGGTCATCAGACGTTCTCCTCCTGGTGCCGGGAGTCGTTTGCTCACCGGCTTTGGATCGGAACAAGCACACCCGATGGGCTGACGTAAACCCTAGAGGAGACCGGCAGCGTCCAGACGGTCAATCAGCCACATCCGGGCCGGCGGCAGGGGGCGATTGAGGGGGCCAAACACGAAGGAGTCCAGGAAGTGTCCGGTCAGATCCAAACCGGCCTTCACGTCCCCCGGCTCCAGTCCCCCCTGGCTGGACAGCATGAAGGGCGGCAGGGCCAGCATCTTGTCATGATAGGGCGCGCCCGCCGCGCGGCTCACGGCCCGGCCTGTGCGGGGACTGACATAGACCAGATCGTCCAGGGCGCCTGTGGCCGCGCATTTGGACAGGTCCAGACCAAAGCCGAGGTCCTGAAGCAGCCCGGCCTCGAAGCGCACAAAGACGGCGGGCCAGACATCGGCATTGACCAGGGTGGCCGACAGGGCCTCGAAGGCCAGGAAGGCACCGGGATAGGGTTCGCGCTCCGGCAGGGCACCACCCGCTACAGCCGCAGCTGCCGATAACCCGGCCAGGGCCAGGGGATCGTCAAACAGGGCCGAGGGCCCCTCCCCCACCGGTTCCAGGCTGGCTGATCCCAGCTGGTCGGAGACCCGGGCCCGATACTGGACGATGCAGCGGGCCCCGGCCTGGAGGAAGGGCTTGATGCGCCTAGAGGCCCCGCCGGCCACATGGGCCAGATAGCGGCCGTGGCGGGCGGTCAGGAATTCGACAATGGCTCCGGCCTCGCCATGGGCGCGGGCAGACAGAACATAGGCGTCGTCCTGGAATTCCATCTCGTCTCAGCGATCAGGCGTCAAAGTCCAGGCCCACATTGCCATAGAATTCCCGCTTGTCGGCCCAGCGCTCGTCGACCTTCACGGTCAGGAAGAGATGGATGTTGCGATCCAGCAGGCCGATGAGTTCCTCGCGGGACTTCTGGCCGATCCATTTCAGGGTCTGGCCGTTCTTGCCCAGGACGATGGGGCGCTGGCTCTCGCGTTCCACATAGATGGTCTGCTCGATCCGGGCCGAGCCGTCGGGGCGTTCATCAAAGGCGGTGGTTTCCACCGCTGCCGCATAGGGCAGCTCCTCGTGGACCCGCAGATAGATCTTTTCCCGGGTGATCTCGGCGGCCAGCAGGCGCTCAGGCAGATCGGCGGTCTGTTCCTCCTGATAGAGCCAGGGCCCCTCCGGCATCAGTTCCACCAGCCGGTTCTTCAGGTCATCCACCCCGGAGCCATCGGCGGCGG
>CAIYZB010000122.1 GCA_903930545.1 uncultured Alphaproteobacteria bacterium | reverse complement strand
CGACTCGCCCGGGGTGCGGGCTGCCACCACCACCATGGCCGGGCGCACGAGGCGGCCCAGAAGTTCGTAGCCGGGCTGCAGGACCTGGATGATGGTGCCGCCCGGAACCTCGGTCGAGGGCTGTTCCATCATGGCCTGATGATGGTGCGGGTCGAACTTGGCCGCCTTGGGCGGATCGATGCGCTTGAGGCCATTGCGTTCGAAGGCCTGCTGCAGTTCCTTTTCCGTCATCTCGACCCCGATGACGAAGTTCTTCACCGCATTGTCCCCGCCATCAGCGGGCGAGGCCGTCAGGGCGCGGGACAGGTTGTCGGCAACGCCGAGCAGATCACGGGCAAATTTCTGGATGGCATAGGCGCGGGCATCATTGGCCTCGCGCTCGGCGCGGCGGCGGGTGTTTTCCGCATCCGCGGCAAAACGCAGGACCTGTTCCTTCAGGCCGGCAACCTCCGCCCGCAGGGCTTCGATCTCGCCCTCTGCGGCATCGGCGATCGCGTCCACCTCTTCGGGGGTCAGTTGATCGTCGGACATGGTCTCTTCTTCCTCACGAGTTGGCCACCTGGGACAGGACGCGGGCGGTATAGTCCACCAGCGGGATGACCCGGGCATAGTTCAGACGGGCAGGCCCGATCACGCCGATCGCACCCAGCACCTTCTGTCGCCCCGTCATATAGGGTGCAGCGATCACGGCGGAACCCGAAAGCGAAAACAGACGGGTTTCTGCCCCGATAAAGATGCGCACGCCTTGAGCTTCCCGCACCCCATCCAGCAAACCGATCAACTGTTCCTTCTGTTCCAGATCATCGAACAGGGTCCGGACCCGTTCCAGGTCCTCCAGCACGTCGCGGTCATCCAGCAGATTGGCCCGGCCCCGGACGATCAGGGAGCGGTCATTGCCATCCCCCCCGCTCCAGGCCGCCAGTCCATCCTCCACCAGACGGGTGGCCGTCTCGTCCAGCTGACGCCGCGCCTGGTCCAGCTCGATCCGGACCTCGGCTCCGGCCTCCCCCAGGGTCTTGCCCCGCATCCGGGCATTGAGGAAGTTGGAGGCCTCCTGCAGGGAGGACGGCGTCACCCCGGCCCTCAGGTTCATCAGGCGATTTTCCACCACCCCGTCCTCGAAGACCATGACCGCCAGGGCCTGATCGCCCCCCAGGGCGACGAACTCCACATGCTTGACCCCGGCGTCACGGACGGGGGTCACCACCACCCCGGCCCCCCGGGCCAGGCCGGAAAGTATGGCAGAGGCTTCATTCAGGGCTTCATCGAAGCTGCGGCCCATGAGGCGGCTTTCGATGGCCTTGCGGTCTTCCTCGCCGACATCGCCGACCTCCATCAGCCCGTCGACGAAGAGTCGCAGGCCCGCATGAGTGGGCAGACGGCCGGCACTGATATGGGGCGCGCCCAGGAGACCCAGCTGGGTCAGGTCCTGCATGGTATTGCGGATCGAGGCGGGGGACAGGTGAATCCCCCCCTTGGACAGGGTGCGCGATCCAATCGGCTCGCCAGTCTCGATATAGCCCTCCACCACCCGCCGGAAGATGTCGCGGGCACGTTCGTCAAGCTCGGCCAGGCTCGGGCCACTGGGCAGCAGGGAATGGGTCACTGACGGTATGGGCGCTCGGCCATGGACGGAACCTCTGGTTTCTAGGATAAGCGCGACCTTCCGCGGCGCAAGCGCCGCCCGCTGACCCGGAGCCTATCATGCGCCCGTCCGATCGTACCCCCGACATCCTGCGCACCGTCACCCTGGAGACCGGGGTCAATCGCTATGCCGAGGGTTCCTGCCTGGCCAGCTTTGGCCACACCAAGGTCCTGATCACCGCCAGTGTCGAGGAACGGGTCCCAGGCTTCATGCGCGGTCGCGGGGTGGGCTGGGTCACCGCGGAATACGGCATGCTGCCCCGGGCCACCCATACCCGGGGCCGCCGGGAGGCCTCCGAAGGCAAGCAGTCCGGCCGCACCCAGGAGATCCAGCGCCTGATCGGCCGCTCCCTGCGCGCCATCATCGACCCGGCCGCCCTTGGGGAACGCCAGATCTCCATCGACTGTGATGTCATCCAGGCCGATGGCGGGACCCGCACGGCAGCCATTACGGGAGCCTGGGTCGCCCTGCGGCAGGCCACCAGCTATCTGATGAAGGAAGGTCTGATCACCAAGGACCCGATCCTTGACCAGGTCGCCGCCATTTCCTGCGGGGTCTATAAGGGCGTTCCGGTCCTGGACCTGGAATATGAAGAAGATTCCAATGCCGAGGCCGATGCCAATTTCGTCCTCACCGGGGCCGGTGACATTGTCGAGATCCAGGCCACGGGCGAGAAGCGGGGCTTTACCCAGGGCGAGTTCGAGGCCCTGTTTTCCCTGGCCCGCAAGGGGATCGGTGAGCTGATCGCCCTGCAGAAGCAGGCCGCCGGGGCCTGAAGCCCCGGCGTCTCGTCGCCGATCAGATGATGGTCAGAAGGTGACGGAAGGACGAGGCCGGCATGCGGGCCAGTTCACGGGCGAAAGGCCCCATGAGCTTGTCGATCAGGCTTTCAATGGCGCGAGCCATGGTGTGCTCCTTTGTGCAATGCAGCAATTGCTGCGGCGCACATAGGCGCAAAGACGTGGAGTGGCAATATCTGAACAGTGCTTAGTCCGGCGCACTGTTACGAAAATGCTGCAGTGCGATGCTCTCAGGCCTCACCGTCCAGGTCGGGCATGTCATCCGCGGGGCCGGGTTCATAGTCCAGCAGATCGCCGGGCAGGCAGTCCAGTTCCCGGCACAGGGCGGCCAGGGTGGAAAAGCGCACCGCCCGGGCCTTGCCGGTCTTGAGGATCGACAGGTTGGCTATGGTCACACCCACCCGGTCGGCCAGTTCGGTGAGGGACATCCGGCGTTCCAGCAGAACCCGGTCGAGATTGACGCGGATCGGCATGGTCAGATGGTCAGTTCGGCTTCGCGGCGCAGGCGCGCACCTTCGCGGAAGACCTCGGCCAGGACAAAGACCACCAGGACCGAGAACCAGGAGGTCAGGGACAGGTCAGGCTCCACCCGGGTTTTGCCAGGCAGGAGCCAGGCACTGGCGATCCAGACGACATAGCGGCCCAGTTCCAGTGCGGCGAGGGCAAGGCCGATCACCCTCAGGCGGGTGACGTTGTCCGGATGGAAGGGGTCCCCGGCGGTCAAGGTGGCGAAGATCTTCCTCAAGCGCTCGACGATCACCAGAAGGCCAGCGAGGTAGGCGGCCGTAGCCAGGAAACTACCAGCCATAACTGGCCATTTGGCAAGGACATCGGTCCCGGCGACGGTGATGCTGATCTGGTTGATCAGTTCCGGGTTGAAGGAAAGTAGAAGGCCCGCCAGCATCATCAGGCCTACTGCCCCAACAGCGATCCACAGACCGGCAAAAACCACGTCCAGGATCACCTTGAGAAAGCTCGAAACCGAGCCAGGCCCCAGGGCGCGCATCATTCGGAGCTGTCGCATCTGTCTCCTCCCGCCTCATCCCAATTGCTCCCCCTCCGGGGAGCTGTCAGCAAAGCTGACTGAGGGGGTTACGGCCTAAGGCCCCCTCCACCCCATCGCGGTCTTCCTCCCCCATGGGGGAGGATTGACACGGATGCGAAGCAACGCAGGGACAGCTTAGGCGAGGAGACCGTTGGTCACCATGGCCAGGATGGGCAGGGAGGCCAGAAGAATGGCGACAGTCAGGGCGGTGCTTTCGAGGGCCTTCATCATCGGAGAGAACATGGTCATATTTCCTGTGTTTGCTGCGGTGCAGCGTGTGGGGTGACGACAACCCGTCGTCCATGTCGATATTCAATACGGAGACATCGCTTTTCGATCAATTGAATTATCGAAAAACGATATTAAAATTTTGCAATGCAGCGTTAACAGCGCGACGGGGGCTGCCAAGTGGCTGAAATTGCTTTGATTCCCGTGCCCCCCTATGGTCCGCCCGCAAAGGCGAGAAAGGTCCGTCCATGGCGCTGAAACTTGAGGCCGGGTCCCGCCTGGTCGTGGCGACCCATAATCCGGGCAAGGTGCCGGAGATCGCCGCCCTGCTGGAGAACCGCTATGACCTGACCACCGCAGGTGCCCTGGGTCTTGCCGAGCCCGACGAAACCGAATCGACCTTCACCGGCAATGCCCTGCTCAAGGCCCGGGCCGCGGCTGAAGCCAGTGGCCTGATCGCCATTGCCGATGATTCCGGCCTGTCGGTCAGGGCCCTGGAGGGTCAGCCTGGCATCTATTCCGCCCGCTGGGCCGGGCCCACCAAGGACTTTGCCCTGGCCATGGAAAAAGTCCGCGAGCGCCTGGAGGCCAGCGGTTCGGACGACCACAGCGCCTGGTTCACCTCGGCCCTGGCCGTGGCCTGGCCCGATGGAGCCGCCGTGGTGGTGGAAGGCCAGGTCCATGGGGACCTGGTCTTTCCGGGACGCGGCGCCCGGGGCTTTGGCTATGACCCCATCTTCCGCCCCACGGGCCATGATCTGACCTTCGGGGAGATGGAGCCGGCCGCCAAGGACGCCATGAGCCACCGGGCCCGCGCCTTTGCAAAGCTGAAGGCCGCCCTGTTTTGACCCAGGCCCTGGGGGTCTATGTCCACTGGCCCTATTGCGCCCGGATCTGCCCCTATTGCGACTTCAATGTCTTTCGCGACCGGGGACGGCGCGAGGAGCAACTGGCCCTGAAGGCCGCGATCATGAGCGATCTGGAGACCCAGGCCGGGATGATCGGGGACCGGGAACTGGTCTCCATCTTTCTGGGGGGCGGGACGCCATCCCTCATGGATCCGGACTGGGCCGGGGAAATCATCGCCACGGCAAGACGGCTATGGCGGCCAGCCCCCGATCTGGAGATCAGTCTCGAGGCCAATCCGACGGATGCGGAGAGCGAGCGGTTTGCAGCCTTTGCCGCGGCCGGGGTGACGCGCCTGTCCCTCGGGGTCCAGGCCCTGGATGACGGGGCCTTGAAGTTCCTTGGCCGCGACCATGATGCCGCCTCGGCCCGACGCGCTGCCGAGGTGGCCGCCAGGGCCTTTCCCCGCCTGTCCATCGACCTGATCTATGCCCGTCCCGACCAGACGGCACAGGCCTGGGGCGACGAACTGCGTCAGGCCATGGACTGGGGGGCCGAGCACATCTCCCCCTATCAACTGACCATAGAGGCCGGCACGGCCTTTGACCGCGCCGTCCAGCGGGGTCGTCTGGTCCCGCCTTCCGAGGACCTGGCGGCGGACCTGTTCGAGACCACCCAGAGCGTTCTCGAAGGCGCAGGCTTCCACGCCTATGAGGTCTCCAACCACGCCCGGGGCGATGCCGCCCGCTCGCGGCACAATCTGGTTTATTGGAGGGGTGAGGACTATGTGGGCGTCGGCCCCGGAGCCCATGGCCGCCTGACCCTGAAGGGCGAGCGCCATGCCACCCTCGCGGCCTCCCGCCCCGCCGACTATATCGCCCGGGTCGCTGAAACCGGCCGGGGATTTGTCAGCGATCAGGCCCTGTCACCCCTGGAGGCCGCCGAAGAACGCCTGCTTCTGGGCCTGAGGATCGAGGCGGGCGTGGCCTATGGCGAGGTTGCCGCCCTTGGTCTGTCGCCCGACCATGCCGAGGTCCGCCATCTGGTGGATCTGGGCCTGCTGGTTGCCGACCCTCTGCGACTTAGAGCGAGCCCCGCCGGGCGGCTGGTGCTCAATGCCCTGACCGAGCGTCTGGCCCTGGCGCGCTGAGCCTCTTGCCTTCTGACGCCCAAGGCGCGAACCCTGCACCTATGTCCCGACATCCGCCGCCCCCTGCCCTGTCCGAAGCCCCCCTGGCCCCGGGTCTCTATCTGGTGGCCACTCCCATCGGGAATCTGAGGGACATCACCCTTCGGGCCCTGGATGTCCTGTCGGCGGCCGATCTGGTCATGGCCGAGGACACAAGGGTCGCGGGCAAGCTGCTCCACGCCTTTGGTCTGTCGAAAAAGCTGGAACGATATGACGAGCATTCCGCCGACCGGGCGGGGCCCAAGGCCCTGGCCCTGCTGGCCGAGGGTGGCCGGGTGGCCCTGGTCTCAGATGCGGGTACACCCCTGGTTTCCGACCCCGGCTATCGTCTGGCCCGGGAGGCCATAGCTGCAGGCCTGCCGGTGTTTCCGATCCCGGGGGCCTCGGCCCTGCTTGCCGGGCTGACGGTGGCAGGCCTGCCCACCGACCGCTTTCTGTTTGCCGGCTTCCCGCCGCCGAAGTCCGCCGCGCGACGGGCCTTTCTGGAGGAGCTGGCGGGCCTGAGGGCCACCCTGGTCTTTTTCGAGGGCGGATCGCGTGTGGCCGCAAGCCTCGCTGACATGGCCGAGGTCTTTGGTTCGCGGGAGGCCGCCGTAGCCCGTGAACTCACCAAGCTTTATGAGACCGTCACCCGAGGGACCCTGGCTGAGCTGGCCGCGGATCCCCGCATGGTCAGCCCCAAGGGCGAATTCGTCATCCTCGTCGGCCCCGGTCGCGAGGAGATCGCCACCGCCGCCGATGCCGACAACGCCCTGAAGGATGCCCTGACGCGCCTGCGCCCGGCTGAAGCTGCATCCGAGGTCGCCCGCGCCCTGGGCCTGCCCCGCCGAGACCTCTATCGCCGAGCCATGGAACTGAGGGCGGAGGCAATTGAAGACCGATAAATCCAATTTGCTCCAACTATCACGTATTCAGAGCTGAAATCAGATTTTTATCCTTGACGTATTTGTACTCTCGGAAACACAAAACTGCAGATGATACGACAAACGTCCCTACTCCCAAAACAAAGGCATATATCACGATTCCGAAAATAGCTTCCGGAAGCGAGTTTCCAAAAAATCTGAGTATAATATTGAAAATTGTATGAAAAGTGATGAGCCCGGAGAAAGGGAGATATTTCAAAACTTTTTCTTTGTCCCTTCCGAGAAATATAAATATCGACGCAGTAAGCAATCCAAATGCGACTAAATATCCAAAGACATAACCGTATGGCAACATCATTGTAGCAGCATAACATACATAAGTAATTGCGATCGAAATCGAAAATCTATAGTCAATTATTATTTGGGTCATTTTTCAATACAATCCCGACAAATTGGGCCTTATGGCACCAGCCAATCGCGGGTCCCGAGATCAACCATCACCGGGGCGACACCTGCCTGAACACCGATTTCAAAACTGCCAAAGCCGAAGCTTACCCCGATACCTGATTCACTTTGGACGCTGAACTGTCCACCCCAAGTGGCGCCGACAGGACCAAGTTCTAGGCCCACTTCGTGTGTGTCCAGGTCACCTTGACCAGATACGGTCACAGGGCCTGCCTTGGCGCTGAAGAACATGCTTGGAAGTTCAGTTACATTTGCAAGATCAGCGTCTGAGAGCGCATAGCCCGCCCTTAGAATGCCAAAAAAGCCTACGCCAACCTCGGCGGAGACACCCTGGGGTGTGGCTGTCAGGACGAAGCCCGGCCCAAAGCCGAGCCCAAATTTTGCGTAATAACCCCCGCCCTCGTCATAGCGACTACCGACAACCACGACTTCACTCACGGTGTTCTCGTCCTTTGGGCCGCCCCCGACAGGGCCTAGATTTCTTCCTGCATGCTGGCGCAATAGGTCTACTCGGGGTTGATTTTTCCCGGGGTTATACCATCTGTAGATGAATTACAACCAAGACGAGCATTACTTCTCCTGCCAATAGGATCTCGGATAAATTGCCCGATAAATCAATAAATCGAAATTGTTATTTGTATTCACACTTTCTCATCACAATAACTATTGTCTTTTTGGTCTTTATTCCAAATTTATGCGTCGCTAGTACTAATGATTATTTTGGAAACAAATTTGCGTACTTCAGGGGTTCGATCACGAACAATGGGGTCGATCAGATGATTTCGGTCCTGGAGATGTATCGCGGCTCTACCGTCGTCGTTACCAGTCCAGGAGGCGACGAAGGTGCGGCGATCAGACTCGGACAGGAGATCCATCGACGCAACCTTAAGGTGGTCGTGCGGGATTACTGCCTTGGGGCCTGCGCTGCCTATGTGATGGGATCGGGAACGAGCACAGTAGTGGCCCCCGCGACCCTCGTGGCCTTTATGCCAAATGCCGTGGGCGTGTGGCCCCATATTGAGCAAATGTCCTCGGAGCATCGAACGCCCGTCGAGCATATGCGCCGCACAAGGCAGGAGGGGCTGGATCTCCTGTCGGAGCTCGACCTTGACCCCCAATTGCTCCTGGATGCCACAGAGATGAGCGCTCTTCTCTGTTTGGAGTTTGTCAGTCTGCCCGGCGGAGGAGAGGGCTTCCAGTATCTTAGTGCGGCGAGCGCATGGGTACCCAGCCGAGCTCATATGGAAAAGCTGGGCTGGCACATCTCGGGCTATTGGCCGGAGAATTCTGTTGAGGTGGGGTTGCTGATGGCTCGTTACATGGGACCCGGGCGGCTGGGCCGTTTCGGGGAGGTGCCAACTGACTACCAGTTCAAACCCAGGCCGTGCCGCGACATAGGCCGTATGAGGCGCATTGGACCCGGAGACACCTCTCCTCGATGACGGCCCGCCAAGCACGGGGGCGTCGCGCCCGACAGTCCGGTCATCGGGCCGAGTGGCTGGCCATGGCCTGGCTGATGCTCAAGGGCTACCGGATCCTGGGCTTTCGCCTGCGCACGCCCCAGGCGGAGATCGATATCCTCGCCTTGAAGGGCCGCGTCCTGGCGGTGGTGGAGGTCAAGCACCGGGCCCAGCTCGATCTGGCCCTGGAGGCGGTGGGTCCCGACCAGCGCGCCCGGCTGAGACGGGCGGGGGAAAGCCTGGCCGCCCGGCGGCGCGGGCTTGAGGACTGTGCCGTTCGCCTCGATCTGGTGGCCCTTGCCCCTGGCCAATGGCCGCACCATCTGGCCGATGCCTGGGCGGGAAGCTGAACGCGGGCTGGCGTCGGTGCTCGGTCAGGACTATCTGGATTTCCGCAGGAGGAGCCCGCCATGTCCCTTAAGGTCGCCGTCCAGATGGACCCCCTGGAATCCGTCAACATCGAAGGCGATACGACCTTCCTGATGATGCTCAATGCCCAGGAGCGGGGCCACGAGATGTTCGTCTATACCCCCGAGCGCCTCGCCATGGAGGAGGGCCGGGTCACGGCCCGGGGACGCAATGTGAGAGTCAGGGCCGTCAAGGGCGACCATGCGACCTTTGGCCCCTGGGAAACCCGCGACCTGTCCGAGTTCGATGTCGTCCTGCTGCGTCAGGACCCGCCCTTTGACATGGCCTACATCACCTCCACCCATTTCCTGGACAAGATCCACCCCAAGACCTTGGTGGTGAACAACCCCACCGAGGTGCGCAATGCCCCGGAAAAGCTGTTCGTCACCGATTTTCCCGGGGTCCAGCCCCCGACCCTGATCACCTCGGACATGGAAGCCATCCGGGAGTTCCGGGACCGGCACGGGGACATTGTGCTCAAGCCCCTCTATGGCCTGGGTGGATCGGGCGTGGCCCGTCTCCTGGCCGATGACCCCAATCTTGATGCCATGATGGACCTGCACCGGGCCATTGGCCGCGAGCCGGTCATTGCCCAGAAGTTCCTGCCTGCCGTGGTCAAGGGCGACAAGCGCATCCTGCTTGTGGATGGCGAGCCTGTGGGCGGGATCAATCGCGTGCCCAAGGCCGGCCAAATCCGCTCCAACCTGGCGGTGGGCGGCACGGCCGTGGCTGTGGAACTCAGTGAGCGCGACCATGAGCTCTGCCGCATCATCGGCCCGGAGCTGAAACGTCGAGGCCTGATGTTCGTCGGGATCGACGTGATCGGCGACTATCTCACCGAGATCAATGTCACCTCCCCCACCGGGGCCCAGGCCCTGAAGACATTCACCGGCATCGATGCCACGGCCATCCTGTGGGATCGCATCGAGGCCATCCGGGCCGGCTGATTGTCGCCATCTAAGATTGTATTTTCAGGCTGTCGGCGCCACCCTGGGTAAAACAGGGTTGGAGACGTCATGGCCTCTCGGGTGGTCACTGTGGCCTTTCAAGGGGTCGAGGCCCGGCGGGTGGATGTCGAGGTCCAGCTCACCACCGGGGAACAAAAGTTCATCCTGGTCGGCTTGGGGG
>CAIYZB010000121.1 GCA_903930545.1 uncultured Alphaproteobacteria bacterium | reverse complement strand
CATTCCCAGGTGCGGGCGGTTTGCTTCAAACCGCCCGCTCTGTTCGTACTGATCCCCTCACGCACGCCCTTCAGCAGAGCTTCCGCTATGGCCCGCATTCACAAAATCGAAGATTACCGTAACTTCGGCATCATGGCGCACATCGACGCCGGCAAGACCACGACGACCGAGCGGATCCTGTACTATACGGGCAAGAGCCATAAGATCGGCGAAGTGCACGATGGTGCGGCCACCATGGACTGGATGGAGCAGGAGCAGGAGCGTGGCATCACGATCACCTCCGCCGCGACCACCTCCTTCTGGAATGGCAAGCGTCTGAACATCATCGACACCCCCGGTCACGTGGACTTCACCATTGAAGTCGAACGTTCGCTCCGGGTTCTCGATGGTGCCGTGACCGTGCTGGACGGCAATGCCGGGGTCGAGCCCCAGACCGAGACCGTCTGGCGTCAGGCCGACAAGTACAAGGTTCCGCGGATCGTCTTCGTCAACAAGATGGACAAGATCGGCGCTGACTTCGACAAGTCCGTTGAATCCATCCGCGACCGTCTCGGCGCCAAGGCGGTTCCGATCCAGTTCCCCATCGGTTCGGAATCGAACCTCAAGGGCCTGGTCGACATCATCCGCATGAAGGCCGTGATCTGGGACAATGATGCCCTGGGCGCGAACTTCCGTGACGAGGAAATCCCGGCTGACCTGCTGGAAAAGGCCGAGGAAGCCCGTCACTATCTCATCGAGAACGCCGTCGAGCTCGACGACGACGCAATGGAAGCCTATCTCGGCGGCGAGATCCCGTCGGAAGAAGTCCTGAAGAAGTGCATCCGCAAGGCCGTGCTGACCGGTGCCTTCTACCCGATCCTCTGCGGCTCGGCCTTCAAGAACAAGGGCGTCCAGACCCTGCTCGACGCCGTGGTCGACTATCTGCCGTCCCCCGTTGACATTCCGCCCACCGCCGGCATCGACTTCCGCACCGAAGAGCCTGTCGTGCGTCTGGCCTCGGATGAAGAGCCCCTTTCCGTCCTGGCCTTCAAGATCATGGACGACCCCTTCGTCGGCTCGCTGACCTTCTGCCGCATCTATTCGGGCAAGCTCGAAACCGGCATGGGCCTGATGAACTCCACCCGTGACAAGTGTGAGCGCGTCGGCCGCATGCTGCTGATGCACTCCAACAACCGCGAAGACATCAAGGAAGCCTTTGCCGGCGACATCGTCGCCCTGGCCGGCCTGAAGGACACCCGCACCGGGGACACCCTTTGCGATCCGACCAAGTCGCCGGTCATCCTTGAAAAGATGGAATTCCCGGCCCCGGTTATCGAAATCGCCGTGGAGCCCAAGTCCAAGGCCGACCAGGAAAAGCTGGGCGTTGCCCTGGCCAAGCTGGCTGCCGAAGATCCGTCCTTCACCGTCTCCACGGACTTCGAGTCCGGCCAGACGATCCTGAAGGGCATGGGCGAGCTGCACCTGGACATCAAGATCGACATCCTGAAGCGGACCTACAAGGTCGAAGCCAATATCGGCGCGCCGCAGGTGGCCTATCGTGAGAGCCTGGGTAAGAAGGTCGACATCGACTACACCCACAAGAAGCAGACCGGCGGCACGGGCCAGTTCGCCCGCGTCATGATCACCTTCGAGCCGGGCGAGCCGGGTTCGGGCTTCGTGTTCGAAAACTCCATCGTCGGCGGTGCCGTTCCGAAGGAATACATCCCGGGCGTCGAAAAGGGTCTGGAATCCGTCAAGGACAACGGTCTGCTCGCCGGCTTCCCGCTGATCGACTTCAAGGCGACCCTGACCGACGGCAAGTACCATGACGTCGACTCCTCGGTTCTGGCCTTCGAAATCGCTTCCCGCGCCGCCTTCAAGGAACTGCGCGAGAAGGGGGCTCCCAAGCTCCTCGAGCCGATCATGGCTGTCGAGGTTGTGACCCCGGAAGAGTATCTGGGTTCGGTCATCGGTGACCTCAATGGTCGCCGCGGCATGATCCAGGGTCAGGACGTTCGTGGTAACGCGATCGTCGTCAACGCCTTCGTGCCTCTGGCCAATATGTTCGGTTATGTGAACACCCTTCGCGGGATGTCGCAGGGCCGGGCCCAGTTCACGATGCAATACGATCACTACGATCCGGTGCCGCAACACGTCGCCGACGAAGTCATCAAGAAATACGCCTAATCCCAACCCTAGTTTAGAGGACAAGCCCGGACAGGGCTGGAGCTTGAAATGGCTAAAGAAAAGTTTGAACGTAATAAGCCGCACTGCAACATCGGCACGATTGGTCACGTTGACCATGGCAAGACGACGCTGACGGCTGCGATCACCATGACGCTGGCCAAGGTCGGCGGCGCCAAGGCTATGAACTACGCTGACATTGACGCGGCCCCGGAAGAAAAGGCCCGCGGCATCACCATCAATACGGCGCACGTGGAATACGAGACGGCCAACCGTCACTACGCCCACGTCGACTGCCCCGGCCACGCTGACTATGTGAAGAACATGATCACCGGCGCGGCCCAGATGGACGGTGCCATCCTGGTGGTGTCCGCCGCTGACGGCCCCATGCCCCAGACCCGCGAGCACATCCTGCTGGCCCGTCAGGTTGGCGTGCCTGCCCTGGTGGTGTTCATGAACAAGGTGGACATGGTGGATGACGAGGAGCTCCTCGAGCTCGTCGAGATGGAAGTTCGCGAACTTCTGTCCAGCTACCAGTTCCCCGGCGACGACATTCCGATCGTCAAGGGTTCGGCCCTGGCCGCCGTTGAAAACCGCGATCCGGCCATTGGTGCAGACGCCATCATGGCTCTGATGGCCGCTGTGGATGCCTATATCCCGCAGCCGGAACGTCCGGTTGACCTGCCCTTCCTGATGCCTGTGGAAGACGTGTTCTCCATCTCGGGCCGCGGCACGGTTGTGACCGGTCGTATCGAGAAGGGGATCGTGAAGGTCGGTGAGGAAGTCGAGATCGTCGGCATCCGCCCCGTCCAGAAGACGGTCTGCACCGGCGTCGAAATGTTCCGCAAGCTGCTCGATCAGGGCCAGGCTGGCGACAATGTCGGCGTTCTGCTGCGCGGCACCAAGCGTGAAGACGTCGAGCGTGGTCAGGTTCTCTGCAAGCCGGGCTCCATCACGCCGCACACCAAGTTTGTGGCCGAAGCCTATATCCTGACCAAGGAAGAGGGCGGTCGTCACACCCCGTTCTTCACCAACTATCGTCCGCAGTTCTACTTCCGGACCACGGACGTGACCGGGATCATCAAGCTGCGCGAAGGCGTGGAAATGATCATGCCGGGCGACAATGCGGAGCTGGACGTCGAGCTGATCACCCCGATCGCCATGGACCAGGGTCTGCGCTTCGCCATCCGTGAAGGCGGCCGCACCGTCGGTGCCGGCGTCGTCGCGAAGATCGTCGAGTAGGACTACGGCTCTCCGCCCAGGCGGGGATCACAACATCAGGGCCTCCGGAGCGATCCGGAGGCCTTTTTGCTGTCTGCTATCTGGCCCGGCGGGCCGAAGAGATGGTGTCTTCCATGCCCCGCTGCCTCAGATCAGGGACGTCGCGATCCACCAAAGTGCAATTGCCCCGGAAGTCAGAGTTCTCGCAGATCAGCCAGGCTTGGCCGCCAATGATCTTCAGGCTGCGTGTGCGGTCATTGAATTGCTTGGGCAGGTTGGTGGCCTCGATCTTGACGTCGTAAAAGGGGCCCTTGAAGCCATACTCGCCATAGAGCCGCAGATAGCCCACGAATTCGCGCTGGCGATTGTCGTAGCGGCCGCCGTCATAGCGGCTGCCTCCATAGTTTCCGCCGTAGCTGCCGCCGCCATAGCCGTTGCCGCCATAGCTTCCACCGCCATAGTTGCCGCCACCATTGCGGTTGGGCGGGCCCGCGCGATCATTGCAGGACAGCTGTCCATCCCAGTTGGCGATGTCTCCGGGGCAGGAGCGATAACGCATCCCCGTGGAGACCCAGTAGCCATTGGCCGCCTGGCAATCGGCGGTCAGCAGGGCGTCATCGCGCCCGGCATTCTGCACCCGGATATTGCGGCAGGTCTGGCGATAGCTGCCCTCCGGACCGGCTACCTGGGCCTGGGAAGGGGTGGTGCTTGCCGTGCCCAAGGCCAGCAGGGCGGCCCCCAAGGCCATCAGCTTGATCGTCGTCGTCATGCGCGTCTCTCTGTTTTCCTGGGTCCCTCCATGTCACCCTATGTCGAGTTGCAGCAGGCGCAAGTCTGAGTCTTCAGGCTTTTTCGGGGATCAGGAATGATGGGGCGGATCTTGTCGCGGGGGCTTCTGGCCCTGGGTCTGGCCCTTGCCATGGGATCTGCGGCCCAGGCCCGGCCCGATCCGGCCCGGATGAACGCCGGAGAGCTTGCGGCCTTCACCCTGGCCCTTCCCAAGGGGGGGGAGCTGCATAATCACATTTCGGGAGCGGCTTTCCCTGAAGATCTGCTGGCCTGGGCGGTGGCCGACGGGCTCTGTGTGGACATCCAGGCCCTGGCCCTGACCGGGCCCTGTCAGCCCAGTGACACCCTCAAGCCTGCGGCCAAGGTCCTGGCCGATGATGTCCTGCGCTCCGCCTTTTATGACAGCATGACCACTCGTCACCCGGGTTTTCGGGACCGCTCTGGCCACGACCAGTTCTTTTCCGCCTTTGACCGGTTTGGCGCGACCCGGCCCGAGCGGATTGCCGACATGATGGCCGGGGTCCTCAATGGCCTGGCCCGGCAAAACACCTTCTATCTCGAGGCCATGGTTACCCCCCAAGGCTTTGCAACCCGCGCCAGGGGCAGTCAGGCGGGCTGGAAGGGTGGGGACCTGAAGGCCCAGAAAGCCGCCCTCGAGGCCCTGGGACTGGATGATCTGGTCAAGGCTGCCATGGCTGGCACCGACACTATGGAGCAACGCACCCGCGCCATCTTGAAGTGTGACACCTCGACGCCTGAACCGGGTTGCGCCGTGACGGTGCGCTATCTGGTCCAGACCATTCGAGTCGGGCCGCCAGAACAGACCTTTGCCCAGATCGCCATGGGTGTGGCCCTGGTGCGCAAGGATCCGCGCTGGGTCGGGCTGCAACTGGTGGCTCCTGAGGATAGTCCCCAGGCCCTGCAATACTATGATCTGCACATGGCCATGTTCGACCTGCTGACCGACCATGGTCGCCTGGCCCCCGTCGCACTCCATGCCGGAGAACTGACCCTGAAGTTCGCCACCCCTGAGGCCCTGAGCGACCACATCGCCAAGGCGGTCCGTGTCGCCGGTGCGCACCGCATCGGACACGGGGTCGATCTGCCGGGCGAGGCGGGGGCCCGCGCCCTTGCGGCGGAAATGGCGGCGAAGGGGATCCTGGTGGAGGTCAATCTCACCTCCAATGCCCACATCCTGGAACTCGGCAAGGAGACCCACCCCTATGGCTGGTTCCGCCAGACCGGGGTCCCGGTCAGCCTCTCCACCGATGATGCCGGCATCCTGCGCACCGATCTGTCCCACGAATATGCCCGGGCGGTGGACTATGGCGCCAGCTATGGCGACCTGGTCACATCTGCCCGCAACGCCATCGCCTTTTCCTTTCTGGCAGGGGAGGGGCTCTGGAGGGACCCTGGAGCCTATCGCAAGCCGGCGGGGGCCTGTGCCGGTCAGCTGGGTCAGGCGAACCCCCGCCCCGGTCCCTGCGCCGATCTGGTGGGGTCCAGCGACAAGGCCCGGGAGCAGTGGCGTTATGAGCATCTGCTCCAAACCTTCGAGGCCCAATGGGGTTGATGACGGGAAAGTCATGACCTCGAATTAAAGTGTGCCCGCCCTGGAGCGTAGCTAGTCATTCCTCAGTCCCGTGAACCGAGGAGAACGACAATGCGTTTGATCAGTGGAATTCTGGCCGCCGGTGCCGCCCTTGCCGTTGCAGGCAGCGCCAATGCTGCGACCGTGGAGATACGTGAAGCTGTGGCCCGGGTTGTGGTGATCCCGGAAGCCCGGAACGACATCAAGGTCGAATTCCTGACCACAAATCCTGCCCTTCCGATCGAGGTGAAGACCCAGGGCAGCGAGATCGTGATCGACGGCGGCCTTGGGAGTCGCATCACCAGTTGCAGCGGAAGCGCCGGCAAGGCGTCCGTCCAGGTTCGCGGCCTGGGCAAGGTGGCCTATGCCGACATGCCCCAGGTGGTCATCCGGACCCCCCGCGTTTTGCATGTGCGAGCGGGGGGTGCGGTCTTCGGCAGTGTCGGCAAGTCTGACAATCTGGAGCTCTCAAGCCTGGGCTGCGGAGACTGGACCATCGCCAATGTGACCCAGGACATGCACCTCAACTTGGCCGGTTCCGGTGATATGGCCACCGGCACCGCGGCGAGTGCGGTGCTGAACCTGTCGGGATCCGGGGATCTGCTCACCCAGGCTATCCACGGCCCACTCAGCATCAAGCTGGCCGGGTCGGGTGACATTGCCGCCGCCTCGGTGGCTGGCACATTGCAAGTCAGTCTCGCAGGCTCTGGAGACATTGTGGTGAGCGAGGGCAGGGCCAGCGAGGCCGACCTCAACCTGGCAGGCTCCGGAGACATAAGCTTCGGCGGCACGGCTGAAAGCCTCAAGGCCCGGATTGTCGGGTCCGGAGACATTCACGTCCACGACGTGACCGGACCCGTCTCGAAGGCCGTAGTGGGCTCTGGTGAGATTCACGTCGGATCCTAGCCAGGGTCGGGCAGGGGGCTAGGCGAAACAATCCGCCGAGAACCGCCTGCCCACCTTGACGGGACCGAGTCGCACACGTATAGACCCGCCTCCTGTTGGATCGGCTGTGCGCTTCGAAGAGATTTGAGGCGCAGACGCTTTCCGCAGAACGGCCTGAAGCTTTAGTAATTCAGCGTTTCGGGGAGAGACCCTCGCGAGGTTCGCGTCGGGTCTCATGTCGTTTTTTGCGGACTACGCGTACGGACTTCTCTTCGGAGGTGTCCGGGTTGGTCTTTGAAATGGTCAATGTACGCGGACGTTCGTCGTCTGTAGGGGAAACTGAAGAGCGATATGGATCGTCAGAACATCCGCATCCGGCTCAAGGCCTTCGATCACCGCGTGCTGGACCATTCCACACGCGAGATCGTCAATACGGCCAAGCGCACCGGCGCGACCGTGAGGGGACCAATCCCCCTTCCGACGCAGATCACCAAATTCACCGTCAACCGTTCGCCGCACATCGACAAGAAGTCGCGCGAGCAGTTCGAAATCCGCACGCACAAGCGCGTGCTCGATATCGTCGACCCCACCCCGCAGACTGTGGACGCGCTGATGAAGCTCGACCTCTCCGCCGGTGTGGACGTCGAGATCAAGCTCTAAGGGGATCGGTCCGATGCGTACCGGTGTGATCGCCAAAAAGCTGGGCATGGCGCGCTTCTTCGATGAAGCCGGCGTCCATGTGCCAGTCACCGTCCTGAGCCTCGAGGGCTGCCAGGTCGTCTCCCAGCGTAATGCTGAGCGGGATGGCTATGTGGCCCTGCAGCTCGGCGCGGGTTTCAAGAAGCCCAAGAATACGAGCAAGGCCATGCGCGGCCACTTCGCCGCTGGCGAGGTCGAGCCCAAGCGCACCTTGGCCGAGTTCAAGGTGTCTCCGGACAACCTCATCGAGGTGGGTGCCGAACTCACCGCCGACCACTTCGTCCCCGGCCAGAAGGTCGATGTGACGGGGACCACGGTCGGTAAGGGTTTTGCCGGTGCCATGAAGCGCTGGAACTTCGGCGGGATGCGGGCCACCCACGGTGTGTCGGTCTCCCACCGTGCCCACGGTTCGACGGGTAACCGTCAGGACCCTGGCAAGACCTTTAAGAACAAGAAGATGGCCGGCCATCTCGGTCAGGAAACCGTCACCACCCTGAACATCACCGTCTGGCGTGTAGACGTTGAGCGCGGGCTGATCCTGGTGAAGGGCGCTGTCCCTGGCACCGAGGGTTCGTTCGTCAAGATCCGCGACGCCATCAAGATGGCCCGCCCCGCTGATGCGCCCTTCCCGGGTGCGTTCCGCAAGGCTGGTCAGGCTCCGGTTCAGGCTGAGGCTCCTGCCGTCGACGAAGCGCCTGCAGAGGCGCCCGAAGCTGGGGGCGAGGACCAATAATGAAACTCGACGTCATCAAGCTCGACGGCGGTAAGGGCGGGTCGATCGACCTGTCCGACGCCATCTTCGGCATCGAAGAAATCCGTGGGGACATCCTCCAGCGTATGGTGACCTGGCAACTCGCCAAGCGCCGCGCCGGCACCCACAAGATCCAGGTCCGGAACGAAGTCTCCCGGACCGGCAAGAAGATGTACAAGCAAAAGGGCACCGGCGGCGCTCGTCACGGTTCGCGCCGTGCGGCCCAGTTCGTTGGTGGTGCCAAGGCGCACGGCCCGGTCGTTCGCTCGCACGCTTTTGATCTTCCCAAGAAGTTCCGCGCCCTGGCCCTGCGTCATGCGCTGTCGTCCAAGGCCAAGTCCGGTTCGCTGGTCGTGGTCGAGAACGTGGCCCTTGCCGAAGCCAAGACCTCGGCGCTCCGCGCCCAGCTCCAGAAGCTCGGCCTGACCAATGCTCTGGTGATCGCCGGGCCGGAAGTTGATGGGGCCTTCAAGCTGGCCGCGCGCAACATTCCGAACCTGGACGTGCTGCCGGACGCCGGTCTCAACGTCTATGACGTGCTGCGTCGCCACACCCTGGTCCTGACCAAGGACGCGGTGGACGCGATCAACGCACGTTTCGCTGAGAAGGAAGCCGCCTGATGGCCAATCCTGTCGCCCGCCACTACGACACCATCCTGTCGCCGGTGATCACCGAAAAGGCCACCCTGCTTTCCGAGCAGAACAAGGTTGTCTTCCGGGTCGCCAAGGACTCGTCGAAGGACGAAATCGCCGCCGCTGTCGAGGCGCTGTTCAAGGTCAATGTCACCAAGGTCAACACCTTGGTCGTCAAGGGCAAGACCAAGCGTTTCCGTGGTCGCGAAGGTCGTCGTAACGACGTCAAGAAAGCTGTCGTGACCCTGGCCGAAGGCCAGTCCATCGACATCACCACGGGGCTCTAGATCCATGGCTCTGAAGCAGTTCAATCCGACCTCTCCCGGCCGTCGCGGCCTGGTCCTGGTCGACAAGTCCGAGCTCCACAAGGGGCGTCCGGAAAAGTCCCTCGTCCACGGCCTGACCAAGTCGGGCGGTCGCGGTGGCTCAGGTCGTATCGCCGTCCGCTTCCGCGGCGGTGGCGCGAAGCGCCTCTATCGTGTGGTCGACTTCAAGCGTCGCAAGTTCGACGTGCCCGGCATTGTCGAGCGTCTGGAGTATGACCCCAACCGCACGGCGTTCATCGCTCTGATCAAGTATGCAGACGGTGAACTGGCCTATATCCTGGCTCCGCAGCGCCTCAAGGCCGGTGACACTGTCATCGCGTCTGAAAAGGCCGACGTAAAGCCCGGTAATGCCATGCCGCTCCGTGGCATGCCGATCGGCACCATCATCCACAATATCGAGCTGAAGCCCCTCAAGGGTGGTCAGGTCGCCCGTTCGGCTGGTGCCTATGCCCAGCTGGTCGGTCGTGACGCCGGCTATGCCCAGATCCGCCTGAATTCCGGCGAACTGCGCATGGTGCAGGATACCTGCATGGCCACGGTGGGTGCGGTGTCCAACCAGGACCATATGAACGAAGTCCTGGGCAAGGCCGGTCGCACCCGTCACAAGGGCCGTCGCCCGCACGTCCGCGGCGTCGCCATGAACCCGATCGATCACCCGCACGGCGGCGGTGAAGGCCGCACCTCGGGTGGCCGTCATCCGGTCACCCCGTGGGGTAAGCCCACCAAGGGCCGGAAGACCCGCACCAACAAGGCGACGGACAAGTATATCATCCGCTCGCGCCACGCTCGGAAGGCTCGCTAAGCCATGACCCGTTCCGTCTGGAAAGGTCCGTTTGTCGACGGTTACCTGCTCAAGAAGGCCGATACGGCGCAAGCCTCCGGCCGCAAGGATGTGATCAAGACCTGGTCGCGTCGCTCCACCATCATGCCGCAGTTCGTGGGCCTCACCTTTGGGGTCCACAACGGCCACAAGCACGTGCCCGTGCTGATCAGTGAAGACATGGTCGGCATGAAGCTCGGCGAGTTCGCGCCCACCCGGTACTTCCCGGGCCATGCGGCCGACAAGAAGGCCAAGAGGAAGTAGCCATGTCGAAGCAAGCGAAAGCCCGCCGGCTGAAGCCCGCCGAGGCCATGGCGAAAGTCACGGCCATCCGTATCAGCGCCCGTAAGCTGAACCTCGTTGCCCAGTCGATCCGCGGCCTCAAGGTCCAGCGGGCCCTGAACGAGCTCGAGTTCAGCCACAAGCGCATCGCTCGCGATGTGCGCAAGGCTCTGTATTCGGCGATCTCCAATGCCGAGAACAACCACAACCTGGACATCGACTCCCTGGTCGTTTCCGAGGCCTTTGTGGGCAAGAACCTGATTATGAAGCGTTTCTCCGCCCGCGCCCGCGGTCGTGCGTCGCGCATCGAAAAGCCGTTTAGCGAACTCACCATCGTGGTTCGTGAACTGGGTGAGGCCGCCTGATGGGTCAGAAAATCAATCCGGTCGGGCTTCGCCTCGGCATCAACCGCACCTGGGACAGCCGCTGGTTCGCCGACGGTGCGGAATACGGCAAGCTGCTGCACGAAGACCTGAAGATCCGTAAGGATCTGAAGAAGCGCCTCTATCAGGCCGGTGTCTCGCGCATCATCATCGAGCGTCCGCACAAGAAGTGCCGCATCACCATCTATGCCGCGCGCCCTGGCGTGATCATCGGCAAGAAGGGTGCAGACATCGAAAAGCTGCGCAAGGACGTGGCGGCGATGACCGACGGCGACGTTCACCTGAACATCGTCGAGATCCGCAAGCCGGAAACCGATGCACAGCTGGTGGCCGAGAACATCGCCCAGCAGCTCGAGCGCCGGGTCGCCTTCCGTCGGGCCATGAAGCGCTCGATGCAGTCGGCCATGCGTCTGGGTGCCAAGGGCGTCCGGATCAATGTCTCGGGTCGTCTCGGCGGTGCCGAAATCGCCCGTATGGAATGGTATCGTGAAGGCCGTGTGCCGCTTCACACCCTGCGCGCTGACGTCGATTATGGCTTCACTGAAGCCAAGACGACCTACGGCATCATCGGTGTGAAGGTCTGGGTGTTCAAAGGTGAAGTGCTTGAGCACGACCCGATGGCCCTCGACAAGCGCCTGGCCACCGAGTCCGGTCCGGCTGGTGAAGGCGGTGGCCGTGGCGGCGATCGTCCGGATCGCGGTCCGCGCCGCGACCGTCGCGAACAAGCGGGAGCCTAAGAGTCTGAGCCATGCTGTCGCCTAAGAAAACCAAGTTCCGTAAGCAGTTCAAAGGTCGCATCCACGGTGTGGCCAAGGGTGGTTTCACCCTGAACTTTGGCTCTTATGGACTGAAGTCGGTCGAACCGGAGCGGATTACCGCCCGTCAGATCGAAGCCGCCCGTCGGGCCATCACCCGTCAGATGAAGCGTCAAGGCCGCGTCTGGATCCGGATCTTCCCGGACCTTCCGGTCACCGACAAGCCCGCCGAAGTCCGGATGGGTAAGGGTAAGGGTTCCGTCGAGTATTGGGCCGCCCGGGTTCATCCTGGCCGGATCATGTTTGAAATCGACGGCGTGCCGGACGATGTGGCCCGTGAAGCTCTGCGCCTCGGCGCGGCCAAGCTTCCGGTCAAGACCCGCATCGTGACCCGTATCGACGCCGCTGCGGAGCACGCGTGATGAAAATCGCTGACGTCCGGGGCCTTACGCCCGACCAACTGGCCGAAACCCTTCTGAACCTGAAGAAGGAGCAGTTCAATCTGCGCTTCCAGGCGGCGACGGGCCAGGTCGAAAAGACCCATCGTTCGAGCGAGGTCCGTCGGGACATCGCCCGGATCAAGACCGTCCTGCGCACCAAGCAGGCCACGGCCTAAGGAGACCGACACATGCCGAAACGAATTCTTGAAGGCGTCGTCGTCTCCGACAAGGGCGACAAGACGGTCATCGTGAAGGTGGAACGCACGCTTCTGCACCCGCTGCTGAAGAAGACCGTGCGGCGCTCCAAGCGCTACCACGCTCATGACGAATCCAATGCGTACAAGGCCGGCGACATCGCCCGGATCATCGAGTGCGCGCCGAAGTCGAAGCTGAAAACTTGGGAAGTTCTTCCCAAGGACGCGGCTCAGAAAGCCTAAGAGGAGTCTGATCCCATGATCCAGATGCAGACCAACCTCGAGGTGGCAGACAATTCCGGTGCCCGCCGCGTGATGTGCATCAAGGTGCTTGGTGGTGCTGGTCGCCGCTATGCAGGTGTTGGCGACAAAATCGTCGTCTCGGTTAAGGAAGCCATTCCGCGCGGTCGCGTGAAGAAGGGTGATGTCCTCCAGGCCATCGTCGTTCGCACGTCCTCGGCCATCAAGCGCAAGGACGGCTCGGTGATCCGCTTCGACAAGAATGCGGCGGTCATCGTCAACAAACAAAGCGAGCCGATCGGCACGCGGATCTTCGGCCCGGTTCCCCGCGAACTGCGCGCCAAGAACCACATGAAGATCATCTCTCTCGCGCCTGAGGTGCTGTAATGGCCGCGAAGATCAAGAAGGGGGACCGCGTCGTGGTCCTCACCGGGAAGGACAAGGGCCGTCAGGGTCCCGTCCTCCAGGTCCTGCCCAAGGAAGACCGCGTCGTGGTCCAGGGGCTGAACATGGTTCAGCGCCACACACGTCCGACCCAGTCTGATCCCCAGGGCGGTATCAAGAACAAGGAAGCGGCGCTCCACATTTCGAATGTGGCCATCGTCGACTCCAAGGGTAAGCCGACCCGTGTCGGTTTCCGGGTCGAAGGCGACAAGAAGGTCCGCGTCGCCAAGACGACCGGCGAGGTGATCAATGGCTGAGCAAGCTTACGAACCGCGGCTGAAGACCGAGTATCGCCAGCGCATCCGCGCGGCGATGAAGGAACAGTTCGGCTATACCAACGAGATGCAGATCCCCAAGCTGGACAAGATCGTCCTGAACATGGGGATCGGCGAGGCTGTGGCCGACTCCAAGAAGGTCAATTCGGCAATCGCCGACCTGACCCGGATTGCTGGCCAGAAGCCGATGCCGACCAAGGCCCGCAATTCCATCGCCGGCTTCAAGCTGCGCGAAGGCATGGTGGTCGGTGCGAAGGTCACACTTCGCAAGGACCGCATGTATGAGTTCCTGGACCGTCTGATCACGATCGCTCTGCCGCGCGTGAAGGACTTCCGGGGCCTGAAGCCCACCTCTTTCGACGGTCGTGGCAACTATGCCATGGGTCTGAAGGAACACATCGTGTTCCCCGAGATCAATTATGACCAGATCGATCAGATGTGGGGCATGGATATCATCGTCGCCACGACTGCGAAGTCCGATGACGAAGCGCGCGCGCTTCTCAAGGAATTCCAGTTCCCGTTCAACGCGTAACGGACGGGAAGGAAAGAGAACATGGCCAAGAAGAGCGCCGTCAACCGTAACGAGATGGTCAAGAAACTCGTGAAGCAATTTGCCTCCAAGCGCGATGCGCTGAAGGCAATTGCCAACAACGAGAGCCTGCCGCTCGAGGAACGTTTTGAAGCCCGGCTGAAGCTCGCGGAACTCCCGCGGAATTCATCCAAGACCCGCATCCGTAACCGGTGCGAAGTCACGGGTCGCCCGCGTGCCTATTATCGCAAATTGAGAATGAGCCGGATTTCGCTGCGCGAGCTTGGCTCGAACGGCCAGATCCCTGGTCTCGTCAAGTCGAGCTGGTGAGGAGGGTCCCATGGTGAACGACCCCGTTGGCGATATGATCGCCCGCATCAAGAACGCCGCGACCCGCGGTCGTTCGAAGGTCATGACGCCCGCATCCAAGATGCGCGCCCGTGTCCTGGATGTTCTGGCCGAAGAAGGCTACATCCGCGGCTATCAGCTGGTTCAGAACCCGGGCGCTTTCCCGGAATTCGAGATCGAGCTGAAGTATTTCGATGGCGCACCCGTGATCGCTGAGATCCGTCGCGTCTCGAAGCCTGGCCGTCGTGTCTATTCGTCGATCGGCGATCTGAAGCCCGTGAAGAACGGTCTGGGGATCTCGATCCTGTCGACGCCGAAGGGCGTCATGTCGGACACGGCCGCGCGTGACGCGAACGTGGGCGGCGAAGTCCTCTGCCGGGTCTACTGATATGTCTCGTATCGGAAAGAAGGCCGTCGCTGTCCCCGCCGGGGTGACCGTGACCATCGCCGGTCAGACCGTCACCGTGAAGGGCCCCAAGGGGCAACTCGCCTGGACGGTCGCCGAAGAAATCGACGTCAAGCAGGAAGGGGCCGAACTGCTCCTGTCCAAGAAGGTCGACACCACCCGGGCCCAGTCCATGTGGGGGCTTTCGCGCACCCTCGTGGCCAATATGGTCCATGGTGTCACCGAAGGCTTCGAAGCCACGCTGGAACTGGTCGGGGTGGGTTACCGCGCCGCCATGAAGGGCGATGCCCTGTCCATGCAGCTGGGCTTCAGCCATGAAGTTGACGTGCCGCCGCCGGCCGGGATCGCTTTTGCGGTTCCCAAGCAGACTGAAATCAAGATCAGCGGGATCGACAAGCAGGCCGTGGGCGAAATTGCCGCCCGCATCCGCCGCATCCGTCCGCCTGAGCCCTACAAGGGCAAGGGCGTTCGTTATGCCGGCGAGAAGGTCCGCCGCAAGGAAGGCAAGAAGAAGTAAGCCATGGCTCTTTCTCCTCGTGATACCTCCAAGCGCCGTGCCGAGCGCAACCGCCGTCGCCTCAAGGCGATGGGCAACGGTCGCGTTCGCCTGTCGGTCTTCCGTTCTTCCAAGAACATCTACGCCCAGGTCATCGATGATGAAGCTGGCGTGACCCTTGCCTCCGCGTCCTCGCTGGAAGGCGAAGGCCCGAAGAAGGGTTCGGACAAGGAAGCCGCCGCCCGCGTCGGTGCACTGGTTGCCCAGCGCGCCATCGAAAAAGGCGTCAAGGACGTCGTCTTCGATCGTGGCGGCTACATCTATCACGGCCGGGTGAAAGCCCTGGCTGATGCCGCGCGCGAAGCCGGCCTGAACTTCTAGGGGTAATCCAATGGCTCGTGGAAACGAACAACGCGGCGAGGGCGGTCAACGCCGGGGCCGGGACCGGAACGCCCCTCAGGAAGAGCGTGCCGACAGCGACATCGTCGAAAAGCTGGTGCACATCAACCGTGTCGCCGCCACCGTGAAGGGTGGTCGACGCTTCTCCTTCGCCGCCCTCATGGTTGTGGGCGATCAGAAGGGCCGGGTCGGCTTTGGTCATGGCAAGGCGCGTGAAGTGCCGGAAGCCATCCGTAAGGCGACTGAAGAAGCCAAGAAGTCCATGATCCGCGTCCCTCTTCGTGAGAGCCGCACCCTGCACCACGACGGCAATGGCCGTTGGGGCGCTGGCAAGGTCATGGTCCGCGCTGCACCTCCCGGCACTGGCGTCATCGCCGGCGGCCCGATGCGTGCCGTGCTCGAAACCCTGGGTGTGCAGGACGTTGTCGGAAAGTCCGTCGGCTCTTCCAACCCCTACAACATGGTTCGTGCGACCTTCCAGGCGCTGAAGGCTCAGTCTTCGCCCCGCCAGGTCGCCGCCAAGCGCGGCAAGAAGGTCGCCGACGTTCTGGGCCGCAAGGCCGAGGCCGGCGCCGCCGCTGACGGAGAATAACCGATGGCTCAGGTCACCGTTCGTCAAACCGGCAGCCCGATCCGCCGCACCAAGGACCAGCGCGCCACTCTGGCGGGCCTCGGTCTGAACCGCCTGGGCCGGGTCTCCGTTCTCGAAGATACGCCTTCGGTTCGGGGCATGATTGCCAAGGTCCACCATCTGGTGGAAGTGCTCGAAACCAAGTAGGTTTCGGTCCAGATACTAGGGGGCGGCGGCAACGCCGCCCTTCGGTCTTTCCGACCACAAGACATTTTCAGCCGAGTCAGGCGTGAGCCTGGCGACAGATCTCCAAGGAGAGGCGTCACATGACCAAACTCAATGAACTGGCCCCCCGTGAGGGCTCCACCAAGAACCGTATGCGCGTTGGCCGTGGCCCGGGTTCGGGCAAGGGCAAGACCGCTGGTCGTGGTGTGAAGGGTCAGAAGGCCCGGACCGGCGTCTCGATCGCCGGCTTCGAAGGCGGCCAGAGGCCGCTCCACATGCGTATGCCCAAGCGCGGCTTCAACAACATCTTCCGTCTGAAGCTCGCCGAGGTGAACTTCTGGCGCCTGGAACCGGCCATTG
>CAIYZB010000120.1 GCA_903930545.1 uncultured Alphaproteobacteria bacterium | reverse complement strand
TCTGGTTCTTCATATAGAGCAGGCCGCGGCCATATCGGGCACCGGCGACGAAGGAACCTGAGGCCTCTTCTCCGGCAATATAGCCGGTGGGGCGGCCATTCTCACCGAAGGCTCGCTCTACGGCACCGCCTGCGGCTTCCGCCGTTACCCCGAGAAAGTCAGAGACATTGGTGACCATCTCCTCGCGGGTATAGGTCTCCGCCTTGCGGTTGGGATCGGCCGGCGGCGGTTGGGCCTGACCAAGGGCCTGGCCCGCGGTGCCAAGGGACGCCAGTCCGGCAGCGATGAGTGTGCGACGATCCATCTGCCCAAATCCTCCAAGGTCGGGAATCGCTTATCCCGATCCTTGGAGTCTTCTTTGCGGCGGTCAGGTGAACGCCCGATTAACCATAGTCGGGATCAGGGGCAGACCTTGCCGATCATGGCCATGGCCACGGGGCTTTGGGCATTGGGCACCATGCCGTGGACGTTCTGCTTGGACAGGGTCACGGTTCCGGCGGCGTTGTAGCCGGTCATTTCAAGATCCGCATAGGTGGCGGCCGCGCAGTTGATGGCCATACGCTCGGTGTACCAGGCCAGGGGATGGCCTTCGGCATCCGTCGACATGGCCGGTCCGGAGCCTTCGATCTTGATGGTCACGGTAGAGACCCCATCTGCCTTGCTGACGGTGAGCGGATTATAGGACAGCGTCAGACCTGCCTGAGATCCTACGGTTTCCCAGACATAGGCGCTCTGGGCCGAGGCGGCACCAGCACTCACCAGGACTGCCGCCAGGGCGAGACTTCCAATCAAAATACGCATTTCAATTCCCCCATCTTGAACAAGATGGTCGAAAGCTATGCCCGGTCATTAACCGTCACAAGGATTTCCTCAGACCGGGTTTTAGGGCCCTGCCTTGCGGCCTCGCGATTTCGCACAAATGTGCTAGAGCCTCGCCACCATGACGACGCCCCTCGACCGCATCCGCAATTTCTCGATTGTCGCCCATATCGACCACGGCAAATCGACCCTGTCAGACCGGCTCATCCAGGAGACCGGTGGCCTGACCAAACGTGAAATGACCGAACAGGTCCTGGACAATATGGAGATCGAGCGGGAACGCGGGATCACCATCAAGGCCCAGACTGTGCGCCTGGAATACAAGGCCCGGGACGGCGAGACCTATATCCTCAACCTGATGGACACTCCCGGGCACGTCGACTTTGCCTATGAGGTCTCCCGCAGTCTGGCGGCCTGCGAGGGCTCGATCCTGGTGGTGGACTCCAGCCAGGGTGTCGAGGCCCAGACCCTGGCCAATGTCTATCAGGCCATCGACAACAATCACGAGATCGTCCCGGTCCTCAACAAGATCGACCTGCCCGCCGCCGAGCCCGAACGGATCCGCGCCCAGATCGAGGACGTCATCGGTATTGATGCCTCTGATGCGGTCCTCTGCTCGGCCAAGACCGGCGAAGGCATTGCCGATGTGCTGGAGGCCGTAGTCACCCGTCTGCCGCCCCCCAAGGGCGATGCCAGCGCCCCGCTCAAGGCCCTGCTGGTGGATGCCTGGTACGACCCCTATCTCGGGGTCGTGGTTCTGGTCCGCGTCATTGACGGGGTGCTGAAGGCCGGGATGAAGGTCCGCATGATCAATGCCGGCGCCATCCATCAGGTGGATCGCATCGGGGTCTTCAAGCCGAAACAGACCGAGGTGGCCGAGCTGGGCCCCGGCGAGATCGGCTACATCACCGCCCAGATCAAGCAGGTGGCCGATGCCGCCGTCGGCGACACCATCACCGATGAACGCCGCCCCACCGAGACCCCCCTGCCCGGCTTCCGCGTCGCCCAGTCCGTGGTGTTCTGCGGCCTCTTCCCGGTGGACGCCGCCGACTTCGAAGACCTTCGCGCCGCCATCGGCCGCTTGCGGCTGAATGATGCCAGCTTCACCTATGAGATGGAGACCTCGGCGGCACTGGGCTTCGGCTTCCGCTGCGGTTTCCTGGGCCTGCTGCATCTGGAAATCATCCAGGAACGCCTGAGCCGTGAGTTTGACCTCGACCTGATCGCGACGGCACCCAGCGTGGTCTATCGCATCACCATGACCAATGGGGATGTGATCGAGCTGCACAATCCTGCCGACATGCCGGACCCGGTGAAGATCGCCTCCATTGCCGAACCCTGGATCAAGGCCACCATCCTGACCCCCGACGAATATCTCGGTGCGGTGATCAAGCTCTGCCAGGACCGTCGCGGTGAACAGCGGGAGCTGTCCTATGTCGGCAGCCGCGCCCTGGTGGTCTATGACCTGCCCCTCAATGAGGTGGTCTTCGACTTCTATGATCGGCTTAAGAGCGTCTCCAAGGGCTATGCCTCCTTCGACTATGCCATCGAGGGCTATCGCACCGGCGATCTGGTGAAGATGTCCATCCTGGTCAATGCCGAGCCGGTGGACGCCCTGTCCATGCTGGTCCACCGCGACCGCGCCGAGGCCCGGGGCCGGGGCATGGTGGAGAAGATGAAGGACCTCATCAGCCCCCACATGTTCCAGATCCCGCTCCAGGCGGCGATCGGCGGGCGGATCATCGCCCGGGAAACCATCCGCGCCCTGCGAAAGGACGTGACCGCCAAGTGCTATGGCGGCGATGCCAGCCGCAAGCGCAAGCTGCTCGACAAGCAGAAGGCCGGCAAGAAGCGCATGCGCCAGTTCGGCAAGGTGGAGATCCCGCAGGAGGCCTTCATCGCCGCCCTGAAGATGGACGACAACTGAAACCCCCTCGGTCGCGCTGACGCGCGCCACCTCCCCCATGGGGGGAGGAATTGGGTTCGATAATTGCTCCCCCTATGGGGGAGCTGTCGGCGAATGCCGACTGAGGGGGCTAGAGCCGCCTAGCCAGGACAATCCGGTTGGAATTGACCCCGAGGCTGTTGTTGCCCACCCCCCAGCAATTGGCCGTCTTGGAAAAGTCCTGCACGTTCAGCAGGACGCAATCCACGCAGAAGGGCAGATCCTGAAAAGCCTCCAGGACCAGGATCTCCAGGGGCAGGCTGCCGCCGCGCACCTCCCCCACCTCAAAGGCTACATGGCCACCCGTTCGAACCACCCTGGCCAGTTCTCCCAGGGTCCTGCGGACAAACGCCACCCAATCTGCCGCCTTGCGGTGCATGGAAATCGGCACCGCCTGGGCATCGATCCCGGCGAACCAGCATCTCAGCCAGTTGTCCTGGGCATATTGGACAATGTCCAGAAAGGGCGGCGAGGTCACAACCAGCTGGACGGACCCATCCGCAAGGGCCGGGGTCGCGGCACTGTCACCGGTCAGAAGCAGGGGCCCGGGCGAGGTCAGGGGCCCGTCCGCCAGAAGGGCGCGGGACTTCCGGGCAATGATGGCAGCCACATCCCTGATGGGCGGAACCTGGCCCCGGCGCTCATTGATCCGGTCCTGGGACTTGACCGAGACCGCCTGGTTGGGCGGCAGGGTATAGACCGAGAAGAAACCCGACGAGTGTCCGGTCAGCCGGTTCAGGGCCACCATCCGGATCCAGTCATCCACCGCATCGAACTGGCCCTCGGCCTCGCGCCGGACAAACCAGGCACGCAGGGCCATGAGCCGGGCCAGGGTTTCCGGGTGATAGAAGCTGAGCAGTTCGACAGGGCCAGCCTCGCCCCCCTCCCAGTCGATCTCGGCCAGTCTTGCCACCACCGAGGCCTGTTCAGGGGTATTGAGCCGGGGCCGCACCAAAAGAGCGCTCAGGGGGTTGATGTCATTGCCCGCCACGCGACGTCCCATCAGGGCCGACTGGATCGCTGTGGTGCCTCGCCCCATGAAGGGATCATGGACCAGATCCCCGGGCTGTGTGAGGCGTTCGATAAAGAAGGCGGGCAGCTGGGGTTTGAAACAGGCGCGATAGCTGACTTCGTGAAGGCGATGGCCCTGCCTCTGGCGTGCGGTCCAGAAGGCATTGACCAGGAATGGCACGCCCTCGCGCCACTCCACCTGGGTCGGCTGGCCCTCATGACCGGCCCGGGCCAGGGCGGCCACCTGTTCACTGAGCACGTCCATGGCCACGTCCTAGGGCGAGTCAGGCCCCGGCGGAAGCGCGACCCCTTTTCTTCGGGGCGCAAAGGCGCATATAGGGCCCATGACCCAGAAAAAGCGCCCCACTGTCCTACAGGCCATGGCCCGCGGCCTTGGCGGCCATTGCCCCGCCTGCAAGGAGGGCAGGATCTTCAGCCGCTATCTGAAGGTCCAGCCCAGTTGCGAGGCCTGTGGCCACGATCTGGCGCAGTACCCGGCGGATGACGGTCCGGCCTATTTCACCATCCTTCTGGTGGGCCACCTGATTGTCGGGCCGCTGTTCTTCTTCCCGGTGATCTGGGAGACCTCGGCCTGGATCATGCTGCCGATCCTGATGGGGTCCCTGACCGCGGCGGTCCTTCTGATCCTGCCGCGGGTCAAGGGTGCCTTTATCGGCTTGCTTTATGGGCTGGGCATCCGCGAGCGCGACAGCGCCCTTCACACCGCCGACTGAGATCAGGGTTCGCAAGCCCGCAGGTTTGCCCCTAACATCCCCCTGCAGAAAGATCCGGGGGGACAGACATGACCACGACTCAGGCCACCAGCGAGGCCTCTGGCGAGAGCCTTACGCCCATGGCCCGCCTGCGCGCCATCCTCGGAGGATCGGCGGGGAATTTCGTCGAGTGGTATGACTGGTTCGCCTATTCGGCCTTCACCCTCTATTTCGCCGGCCACTTCTTCCCCAAGGGCGACCAGACTGCCCAGCTGCTCCAGGCCGCGGCGGTCTTTGCCGTAGGCTTCCTGGCCCGTCCCATCGGGGCCTGGGCCATGGGTTTCTATGCCGACCGGGCTGGCCGCCGTGCGGCCCTGACCCTGGCCGTGGCCCTGATGAGCCTGGGCTCCTTCGCCATTGCCCTGATCCCCAGCTATGACCAGATCGGGGTCCTGGCCCCCATCGCCCTGATGTCCGCCCGGGTTCTCCAGGGGCTGTCCGTGGGCGGAGAATATGGAGCCAGCGCCACCTATATGTCTGAAATGGCTGGACGCTCCCGTCGGGGTTTCTGGTCCAGCTTCCAGTATGTGACCCTGATCATGGGCCAACTGGCGGCCACCCTGGTCCTTCTGGTCCTGCAGCACACCCTGGACAAGCCCGACCTGGAGGCCTGGGGCTGGCGCATTCCTTTCGCCATTGGCGGCCTGCTGGCCGTGGTGGTCTTCTGGATCCGCTCTGGCCTGGAAGAGAGCACCGCCTTCCGCAATGTCGAGGATCACCAACGCACCCGCCTGGACCCTGTCCACATGCGCTGGGTGGTTATCCTGCTGGCCGTGGCCCTGGCCATCTGCGCCTGGCTGTTCAAGAGCGGTCATCCCCAGGCCTTGAGCCTGTCCGTGGCGGTTCTGGTGATCTGGCAGCTCAGCCTGGTCGCCCCCCTGGCGGTGAGCCATCCCAAAGAGGTCTTCATGGTCGGGGGGCTGACCGCAGCCGGGTCGCTGTCCTTCTATGCCTATACGACCTATCTGCCCAAGTTTCTGGTCAATACCTCCGGCTTCACCAAGGACACAGCCACAGCCATCTCGGCCGGATCCCTGCTGATCTATATGAGCATCCAGCCCCTGATGGGGCACATGTCAGACCGCTGGGGGCGGCGGACCAATCTGATGATCGCCTTTGGCCTGGGAATGGTCTTCACCTATCCAGTCATGGCGACCCTGGCCCAGACCCAGAGCTTCATGCCGGCCCTGGTCCTGGCCACCAGCCTGGTCCTCATGCATTCGGCCTATAGCTCGGTGAGTGCGGTGGTGAAGGCCGAACTCTTCCCCGCCCATATCCGGGCCATGGGGGTCGCCCTGCCCTATGCCATTGCCAACACCATCTTTGGCGGCACAGCGGAATACATGGCCCTGTGGTTCAAGAGCCAGTCCATGGAAAATGGCTTCTACATCTATGTGGCCGGGATGATGGCCATCGCCTTCCTGATTGCCCTGCGAATCCGCGACACCAAACGCCACAGCCTGATCCACGAGGACTGAGGGCTTTCAGCCCAGGCCTAGCTCCCGGCGAAGGAGGCGGGTGAGCTTGGCCGCCACCAGACTGTGGGACGTGGCCAGCCAGTCGGCCACCTCCGAATCCTCCAGCGCCTCCAGCCCGTCCACTGTCAGCCAGTTGCCGGAGGTCAGATAGGGCGCGCGACGGGCGCGGCCTATCTCGGTGAGGATCTCATAGGCCATGGGGGTGGCCTTGAAGGTCAGGCCTCCGCCCAGGCCGGCAATGGCAAAAACCTTGCCGCCGACCTTGTAGACATCGCTGCCGCCCCACTGGACCACATGGGTGACCCCTGGCAGGGCGCGGCAGGCGGCATCAAGGGCCTCTGGACTCAAGCCCCGACGCCCACCCCGATGGGGCAAGTCACCCCGGTGCCGCCAATGCCGCAATAGCCCGCCGGGTTCTTGGCCAGGTACTGCTGGTGATAGTCCTCGGCATAGAAGAAGTCGGCGGTCGGCGCGATCTCGGTGGTGATGGTGCCATAGCCCTGGGCCTTCAGGGCCTGCTGATAGGCCACGAGCGAGGCCTGAGCCGCCTCGGCCTGGGCCTCATTGGCCGTATAGATGCCGGAGCGGTACTGGGTGCCGATATCATTGCCCTGGCGCATGCCCTGGGTCGGGTCGTGGTTTTCCCAGAAGACCTTGAGCAAGTCGCCATAGCTGACCCGGGCGGGATCATAGACCACCAGGACCGCCTCGGTGTGGCCCGTGCGTCCGGAGCAGACCTCCTCATAGGTGGGATTGGGGGTGATCCCCGCCACATAGCCCACGGCCGTCACATGGACGCCGGGCACCACCCAGAACTTGCGCTCCACACCCCAGAAGCAGCCCATGGCAAACTGCGCCGTCTCCAGCCCTTCCGGGAAGGGGCCCTTGAGGGCCTCGCCATTGATAAAGCTCCGCTCGGCCGTCGGCAGAGGATTGGGCCGCCCGGGCAGGGCTGTGGCCAGGGTGGGCAGGTCGCGGGATTTGAACATGGATAGCCTCCGTAGGCCCCAACATAGGGCCCCGATCGACGCCCGCCAACGTCTGCGCCCAAGATCAGACCGAAAGGCACCTTGCCCCGGCCCCCGCCATAAGCTATCTCGCCTGCTCCGCGCGGAAACCGCTCTTCCGCGACGTGTGGTGCGGTGGCCGAGTGGTTGAAGGCGCACGCTTGGAAAGCGTGTTTAGGGGAAACTCTAACGTGGGTTCGAATCCCACTCGCACCGCCATCACAGCCGATCAGGCCAGGAGTAGCCTGGCAAACGTCTGTATAGGCGAGCTCGCCGCGAGCAGGCCGTGAAGCGGCTGGGCTGCGATAATCAGGCCAACGCCCCACAAGTAGGCCGGATGCACGCGGCGTCGGGTCGCCAGATCAAATCCAGGTCCGATCAGGGCGAGCAGGATCAACAGTCCGGTGGCCGCTGGGATGATCATCGAAAGGCTAAGGTCGCTCAGTGGCGGCAACCGGGCAAGCGCCGGCCAGGTCAGCAGGACCGTCGCACAAAGCATCAAGCGCTTGTGCCAGGCCCCATTGCGTCGAAGCAGAATGGCCGCAGTGTAAAGACCCGCAAACAGGCAGAGATCGATGACGTCTGCGCCCATCATCATGGCTGGTGTGAAGAAGGGCGGCGTCGCGCCGCGATGAATCGCCATGGCGTTGGTGAGGACGCCGAGAGGCACCATGACCACGACCAGTGCGATCGAAAGCCATCCCAGACGCCAGTGCAGCCCAAAGGCGCGGCGGCTCACGAGCCAGGTCTGGGCGGCAAACAGGAGGATCCAGCCAGTCATGACCGCGCCGTGCAGGTGAACCCAGATGGGCAGTCCCGGGGGCGAGAGGCTCGAGGCATAGCTGGGGCCGAAACCGCTCGCTATGACCAGAGCGACGACCAGCGACATGACCATAAAGAAGCGACGGTCGGACCCCGGCCCAAAGCCGTGCGCGATTTCAGCTGATGCCATGCCACCCTCTCAGCTCCCTGCGGCAGCCTAGAGGTAATCGTCTCAGTAGCGAAGTCTGATGAGTCGGGGTCGCGGATGGCTTCCATTTTCAATCCCGACGACGTCGCGTGGTGTCTCTGGGCTCCTGAGTGTTGACCCCTGTTGAGGACCCGTCGATCATGGTGATCAGCGGGACGGTCTTTAGACCCTAAGGGCAAAAGAAGATCGCAGGCGCGGCGCGGGGCCGCGAGCGCAGCTGTCGGGGGCCCATCATGGCGCATAGCCGTCCGTCACCTGGTCAGGACCAGGCTGAGGTGTTTGACGCCCTCCTGGCGCGCTACGTCGTGGCTGGCCCAGATGGGATAAGCCGGGTGCGCTACCGGGCATGGCGGGACTCATCCGACGACATGGCGGCGCTGAGGGCCTATGTCGGCGCGCTGGAGAGCCAGACCCCCTCGGAGATGAGCGCTCCGGAGGCCATCGCCTTCTGGTCAAATCTCTACAATGCCGTGACCCTCGAGGTCGTTCTGGAGAACTATCCTGTGCAGTCCATACGCGACATCCGCGCCTCCGGGAGCGATGCGGAGGCCAAGGTCGGGCCATGGACCCTGGATCGGGTGACGGTCGAGGAACGCAGGCTTTCACTGAATGCCATCGAGCACGACATCCTGCGTAGGCAGTTCGCCGATCCACGTATTCACTACGCCATCAACTGCGCCTCGGCGAGCTGTCCGAACCTGCCGCCGCGGGCCTGGCGCGCAGACTCCCTCGATCTGGCTCTGGACGATGCCGCCAGGAGCTACATCAATCATGAGCGGGGCATCAGGATCCTGCCATCCGGACAGATCGAGGCCTCGAGCATCTTCAAGTGGTATGCTGGCGACTTCGGAGACCGCGAGGCCAGCATCCTTGCCCACCAGGCTCAATATGCTCAGGGTCCCCTCGCCGACGCGCTGACGCGGGCCGGGACGATTGCGGCCTATGATTACGACTGGTCGCTCAACGACGCCGAGGGATAAGGACCCTGCCATGGAAGCGATCTACTGGGTCCTGAGCTTTGCCTGCCATCGTCGTTGCGCCCACTGCTATGATGATCGCTTTCGACCCTATGTGCGCGACGCCCTGACAGAGGTGGTGGACGAGGGTCGCGCAGCGTTCCGCGCTATCATCAACAATCTTCCAGATGAGATGAGCTTTCTCGACCCCAAGGTGCCACAGCCGGATGGCAGCCCGTCGCGTCAGCGCACACGGCTTGTGCTGGCGGGCGGAGAGCTGCTCCTGGACCCGGTGCGCGAGGCGCTTTTCTACCCGGCCCTGGAAGCCATTCGCGAGCGCTGGGGCGATCGCGGGCCTAACATATCGGTCCAGACGACCGGCGACATCCTCACGCCGGATCATATCGAAGGTATGATCTCGCGCGGGGTGCGCACCATCGCCATCGCCTCCATCGATGATTTCCACGTGGGGCTCGAGGGCGAGAAGAAGTTCGACCTCCTGGACCGCGTGCGCGCCATGATGGCCCCCTTCGGGGCCAGGGAGATCGGTCCGGGCAGTAGCCGCGAGCCGCGGACCAAGGCACCGTCGAACCAGCCTGAAGTCGGCGACAAGGGCCCCTTCTTCCTCTTCTTTGGTGCCCAGCCCGACCTCTGGATCGGCGAACTCTGGCCACGGGGCCGCGCCTGGAAGAACGGGCTGTCCAACGCAGACTACGAGACCAATTTCTGCGCGCGCTGGAGCGGCGGGAAAAACTTCCTCAACTACGGCCACCCGGGCTCGGAAGTGGCGATCGAACCGGATGGTTCGGTCTATCCATGTTGCCTCAAGACCAAGGCCCCCTTGGGGTCCCTGGCCGAGGAAAAGCTCACGGACATCCTGGACAGCCTGAGGGGACATCCGGCTTTCGAGGCCCTCAATGCCGGCGATCCGGAAGCCATGGGGCTCGCATCCGGCTGGAGCCGCGAGGCCTTTCGAGATGCCTCACACGTCATTGACCCCAAGGGGCGGACCTTCGGAAATCCATGCCTGGGATGCGATGCCTATTTCGAGGCGAACCTCGGCGAAGACCTCAAGAAGATCCGCGAAAAAAGGCTATCGCTCAGGGCGTCCTGAAGCACGCCGCAGTTCCTGTCGCCCAGCCCGACCAGGGTGTCCGGGATGCTTTGCGCGCTACGTTCAGCCAGCACGCCCTTTTGCATCGGCCGGTCTCGGCCATGCCGCTGGCGATCAGTTACTTCGCTGCGTCAATGACCGACTGTCCATACGATGGCCTGGTGGCGAGGGATTGAGCGGCAAGGGGCGGAGCGTTCCGCCGACGCGAAACTGTTGCAGCGGCCTGCTAGCGTGCCGCCATGCTCCGGACCGCCCTCTTCGCCCTCGCCCTCATTGCCCTCTCCGCCTGCGCGACAGCGCCCCGCCCGGCGCCCGACGGACAGACCCGCCCGCCTTTCCCGACGACGGAGACCCGCGCCGCCTTCGGGCTGGCCCATGTCGATGTCGAGACCACGGGCCTTGATCCCGACTATCATGAGATGATCGACGCGGGCATCATCTACACCGACCTCGACGGGCGCGAGCTCGGACGCCTTTATGTCCGCATCCTGCCGACTCACCCGGAGCGGATCTCGGCGGGCGCACGTGCGGTCAACGGGTTCGACCTCGCCTACTGGACATCCCATGGCGCGGTGAGCGAAGCGGAAGCTGTCCGTCAGATCCTCGACTTCCACCGCCGTGTC
>CAIYZB010000119.1 GCA_903930545.1 uncultured Alphaproteobacteria bacterium | reverse complement strand
CCCGGTGCCTGAGGGTGAGGTTCAGGGTTGTGTCTTTCGAAACGAGGTCCAGCAGGCGTGCGGCCTGATAGCTCACCTGCCCGGCACCTATGGCCGCCTCGACCCTGGCGTCGGTCTGGGGGGCGGTGCGGAAGCGGTGGGCGTCGTACCAGGGGCGCAGGTGTCGGAGGACGCGGCGCTGCTGGTCCAGGGGCAGGCTGGGCCAGAGCTGCCACAGGCTGTCTCTGAGGGCATCAAAGGCTGGATACCAGTCACCGCCCTCGGCCACGGCCTTGGCGACCTGCCGCCGCAGAGCCCTTAGCCAGTCAATGGCTCTGGGTGTCGCGGGAATGAAGTCAGGCGTCTCGCCAAGTACGCGCTCAAGAAACATTGTGGGGGGGATCTTTCCCTCCGGGGCCTGGTCATAGGCCATGGCGGGGGGATTGGCAGGCAACGGGCGAGGGCGCAGGCCCCGCCTCGACAGGGCGGTGATCGGTCCTCTATGGCCCTGGGCAATCAGGGTGGCGATCACGTCCTGGGTTGTCAGTCCTGTGCCGAGGATCACGACCCGCGAGGTCGGGTCAATCGCGGCGAGACGTCCTGGCTGGAAGGGATTTTCGACGATCCGGGGATCATTTGCCCATGTCCGGCAGAGGGGGGCCGGCAATCTCAGTGCCGGATTTCCCGTGGCCAGGATCACCATTCCCGTAAGGACTTCAGCGCCCGAGGCCAGGGTCAGAACCTTGCCGGTTTCCGTGGGGCGGATGGCCACGACCCGATCGCGCAGGTGGGAGACGGTCGAGCCGGTGGCCGCCCAATGGCTGTGGTCTGCCAGGGCCTCGGCCAGATAGGTCGCGAAGTCCCGGCGACGAAAATAGGCTCCGCCATCGGACCAGAGCGCCTCGGGATCGCGTACCGCCAGACCCTGGGCTCGGGCCCACCGGGAAAAGTGCATGATGTCTGCGGCGATGACCGAATGGGCCTGGGCGGGGGCATTCAACCTGTGGTCCGGGTCGGCAGTCGAATAGGCCATGCCCTGGCCGGGGTCTCCGGGCTCGATGAGGCTGATGGCAAGAGGGCGTTGAGCAGCCCGCACCATCTGGACGGCCAGACTGACACCGCTGAAGCCGCCGCCGACAATGGCGACTGGGATGGAGTCAGGGGTGGGCGGGCGCGACGGCATGGGCCCAGCATGCCCCGGTTTGGCGTGGCCTGCGAGGTGGCAGTTGCATCACCTCAAAACTATCGGCACTATGATTGCCATAAGTTTGCCGGGCAATCGGCATGGCCAAATCCAGGGAATTTCTCGCATGCTGTTTCCCCCGAGCACCAATGACGATTATCACGGGGCCAAGGCCTCCGCCTGGTTCCTGGTCCTGGCCAGCATCCTGACCATCGTCCCCGGCCTGATCCACTATGGCTTGCCAGACGGCGGGGCCGGCGTGATCGGTGGTGTCGACCTGACCACCCGAGCGGACACCATCATCGCGGTCTTCGCCTGGTACGGGGCCATGCAGATTCCCTTCGGAATCCTGATGCTGATCATTGCCCTGCGTTACCGCACCCTGGTGCCTCTGACCCTGCTCATGGCCGTGATTGTGCAAGCTCTGGGTGCCTATTCCGCCTGGTTCTGGAAGGGCGCCACCACAGGCCACCACCCGCCGGAGCACTATGCCAGCGTGGCAGGCACGATCCTGGGTCTTGTTTTCCTGGCCCTTTCGCTGAGGCGTGGTCAGGCCTGAGGGTGCCAGGCCTGATGATGTTTCCGCCAAGACCCGGCCATCCGATGAGTAAGTTGAAATATAATGCCCTCTGATCAAGGTCGGGGGGTTGAAATAGTCTGGGATCACACTACCGCTTTTAATGTATGTCGTATTGGAGGCACCAACTCGATTGAACAGTTGTCGAACGGCCGATCCGCACGTTAGGAAAGGCGGCCGGGCCAAAATCCCAGGCTAGTCCGAGTTGGTTCAAATGTACACCTTGCCAGCGGCCGCTTACTTGAGCGCTAGGCACCGCAGCCCGCATCGACATCCGGGAATTGCGTCTTTCCTGTTCAATGATGAGCTTTGCTCGACTTTCCAGGGAAAAGCCTGTCCTCACCTATCCGCAAAGGTCCGGCGACCTAAATGACTACCGTTTCGGCGGCTCTCACCCAGGTCGGTCTTTTGCGCTCGGACGGAACCATCCTCGATGACGAGGACGGATTCCTGGGGGCGATCAGTCCCCTCGATCGCGCGAACCTTGTCGAACTGGCCCGCACAAGTCCGGGAGTCACAACCTACGAGGTCGTCGACTGCGGTGGCAGGGCAGGCGTCGTGGTCGCCGTGGCCTCGCTAGAACGGGCTCGGGCCTGGCAGTTGGAAAACCTGCCAGTGTCGGTCGCGGGTTCGAAGGGCACTGTCGCAGTGTGCCGCCTCTCGCCCTTGGGTGTTCAGCGACGGCTTTATGCCTTCGGCGAGGCCTTCGGCCTGTCTGCAGCCGTGATGAGGGTCATTGTCGCACTCTATGAACACTGCGACGTCAAGGAAGCGGCCGCCGCTGCGGGGGTCAGTTTCAACACCGCACGGGGATATCTGAGCGAGGCGCGCACCACGGTGTGGGCACCTAATCTGCCGTGTCTGATAACCTGGGCGGGGGTAGGGTCCTTTGGTGCAGATTCAAGCGGTGAAAGTGATCACCCGGCTGCCGAACTGTTTTCCCTGTCGCAACGACAGCGTCAGCTTGCGGGCCTGATCGCCGACGGCTTGAGCCGAGAGGCCTCTGCCCGGAGCCTTGGAATTTCAGAAGCGCTCGCCAAGAAGGAACTGGCCGCGGTCTACGTAGCGACCGGTGTCACGAATGCCACGGGCCTGGCCCGGATTTTTGCCGATCTGCGGGGGTTGGCGATCGTGACCCAGTCCCACGAGGGGCCCCCGGAACCCTATCCGCCGCCGCCAAGCCGGACCCTGGTTCTGACCGCAGAAGATGGGCGCTGCATCACGGTCAGCGACTATGGTCCACTGAGCGGCAAACCGGTTCTGGTCCTTCACAACACAATGAACTGCCGGGGGGTCGATCGATCTCTGGTCAACGCCCTGCAGGCCAGTGGCTATCGTCCGCTCTCCAATGATCGTCCGGGCTATGGAGATACCGATCCGCCGCGTCAGAACAGCCTTGGACCGGCCTATCTTGATGTCTGCGTGAGCGACATCGTCCTGATCTGTGAGGAAATGCACTGGGATCGGATTTCAGTCATCGCCCATGGCCCCGCCCACGTCGCGCTGGCCCTATATCAAGCGAGACCTGACCTGATCGAACGGATCATCATCGACGCACCGGAGCCGGACTCCACCTACGGTGCTGCTCCCGGCGGCATGCTCAGCGAGTTGAAGCGTCAGTTTGCTCGTCGACCATGGGCGGTCGCATCCGTGGTCAGTATAGTGGGCGCACTGGCCAGCTACGAGCGGATCGCCTCATTCATGCGCGGCTGGACGGCAACGAGCCCGGCCGATCATGAAGCCATGCTCGACCCGGCCTTGATGATGGACTTTTACCGGAAGCTCATTCCGTTCCGAAAGGGCAGGATCGACGGCTTTGTTCGCGAACAGGTCTGGCAGGCGACCATGGGCAAGCCGGCAACTCTCCCGGGGACATCGCAGATCACCCTGATCATTGGTCAGACTGACTTCATGCATGATGCCGATGAGAACCTGGCCTACTGGAAAGAGGTCCTACCCGACGCCCGCCTTGTTAAGATCGCCGACGCGGGGCGTTTCATTTCCTACTCCCATCCTGAGCGGCTGGTTTCGGAGCTGAGGTGACGATCTCGGTTCCGGTCTTCCTTACCGCGCAAGCGGGAAGGAAGTTTTCAGGTAGCGTCAGCCGGGGGTCATGACCCTGGTCACTGAAACTGCGAGGGACCTGGCGACAATCCTCCCGCTCTCCGTGGTGAAGGCATGTATTGCCGCAAGTGCGCGCCGTGGGGCTTGGGCCCTGGCCGTCCCCCTTTGGCGGGGGATGGTCGATAATGAGGCCTATCGAGCTGGGTCAAACAGCTCGCCTCTGAGCAATACATAAGTGCGTGGCAGCCCCGTCACGACTGAAGTTATTGGGAAAACGGCAATTGGGTTCGTTTTGCCAAAATGGCCCGAGAGTGCGCACTCAGGCAGGTAACACGTCAGGTCCATAGAGGCTGTCCTGGATCTCGTTCGCCTTTGGACTCTCCACAGTGCGAGCCCGACCCGTCTGGCGTGCGGTCTGCAGGATCATCTGACGGTGAGCGATCTGCGCCTCACCTAACGGCAGTGCGGGAGTGGCCGGGCTTGGCCTCAGGTCCTGTTGGAGGGGTGGGGCTCCTTCCCGACGCATCTTGCCTCCTGGGGCGTTGAAGGCCCAGGATCGAAGATCGCACCCATCAATTTTCATAATCAACCGCCGGCCTCCCTTCCACCGCTGACCCATGTCTGCGGCGACCTGGACATGGTGTGGGCCATCCACGGCAGGAGGTTGAGTTGCCGGAATCGGCATGACGCATCTAGGTGTTCAACACCAAAAGTGGTCGAATTCAATCGACCCAAAATGCACAAAATTGTCTATTAAAATGCACCAGAAAATATGATATTGGTTCATCATGATAGATCGAATGAATGCGCAAATGCTGGCCAGGAAGCATTTTGACCGGGACTTCTCGGCCTATGAGGCGGCCCGCCCTGCGACAATGCCGCCGCGCGGCTGGGTCCGGGCGATCCGAGATGCCCTCGGAATGACGGCTAGGCAGCTGGCGGCCCGGATGGGCAAGAGCCACTCGACCCTCCTGGCACTTGAGAAGGGGGAGGTGGCCGGGACGGTGACAATCGCCGGACTGCGTAGGGCCGCGGAGGCCCTCGACTGCACCTTGCACTATGTCCTGGTGCCCAATCGGCCCCTGGCTGAGATGATCGAGGACCGAGCGCGTATTCTTGCCGAGGCGCAGTTGGCGCGGGTTCATCACACGATGCGATTGGAGGACCAGGCTGTCGGTCAGATGGATCTCGATGCCGAGCGAAAGCGCCTTACAGATCACTTCGCCAGGAATGCTGGCCGGAGGCTTTGGGAT
>CAIYZB010000118.1 GCA_903930545.1 uncultured Alphaproteobacteria bacterium | reverse complement strand
TGGCTTCCTGGGCGACCAGGTTCTCGTCAACTGGTCGTGGAAGCCCTATCTCGACGTGCGCGCGCGTCGCTATCGCTTCCGCATCCTCGACGGGTCAGTGTCGCGTTACTTCAAGATCGCGCTGGTCACGGAGACAGGTGAACGGGTTCCGTTCCACCTCATCGCCAACGACGGCAACATCATGGAGCACGCGGTTGCTTTCCCGAACGCCGAGAGCAAAGACCTGCCGACCATGGGCATTGCAGAGCGCATGGATATCGTCGTCGACTTCAGCAAGTACGCCCCGGGCACCAAGCTCTATTTCGTCAACACGATGGAGCATAGCGACGGCAAGGGGCCCAAGGGCGTTGTTCCGCTCGCGGATATCCTGAGCGGCGCCTACAAAGGTGACCCGGCCGTCGGAAAGTTCATGGAGTTCCGCGTTCAGCCCTACGCTGGCACGGATCTGAGCATGGACCCTTCGATGTTCACAGAGGGCAAGCTGGCGATGATTCCGCGTCCTGCGATCACCCCGGCCGAACTCACGAATGCAAGACACCGCACGTTTGAATTCAATCGTGGTGGCGGCACGGATCAATCGCCGTGGTCGATCAAAACAGACAATGGAGTGGCCGGCGTCGATTCAGGCGGCAGCCTGACAGCTGACATGAAGCGCGTGACCGCAGGCATGGACTCCGGTCTCCTGGAAGTCTGGGACATCCAGAACAACAGTGGCGGTTGGTCCCATCCCGTGCACGTCCACTTCGAAGAGGGCCGTATCCTCAGCCGCGATGGCCGGGCACCGCCGATCTGGGAGCGCTGGGCGCGCAAGGACGTCTACCGCGTCGGTCCTGGCGTCGACAGCAGCGCCACCGTCCAGGTTGCACTTCGCTTCCGCGAATTCCTGGGCACTTTCATGGAGCACTGTCACAACACGCAACACGAAGACCATTCGATGCTGCTGCGTTGGGACATCATCCACCCGGGCCAGACCATTGCCGTTCCGACACCGGAAGGCGGCTGGGAAGGCACATTCTGGGAGCCCACCTATGTTCTGCCGGGCTGGCGGAATGGCATACCTGCTGCAGCTACACCTGCACAGTAAGCCAATTTGACCAGGACTGGGCCAGCTATGCACACGTTTACGAAACTCAAGCGAACGTGGGCGGCGCTGGCCCTACTGGTCGTCTCGGTTCTTGCCCCGGCTACTGCTGCGGCTCAGACCCCCTGGGGCAAGGATTACTTTCCGAATGTCACGCTGACGACGCAGGACAACAAGAAGGTCAAATTCTACGACGACGTTCTGAAGGGCAAAGTCCTGGTCGTGAATTTCATCTTCACCAAGTGCGGCGATGTGTGCCCGCTTGATACGGCCCAGCTGAAGAAGGTCTCGCAGCTTCTCGGCGACAAGATGGGCAAGAGCGTTTTCTTCTACTCGATCTCGGTCGACCCGAAGAATGACACGCCAGCGGCACTGACCGAGTTCAAGAACAAGTACGAGATCGGCAAGGGCTGGACGTTCCTGACCGGTTCGGTCGATGACATCTCGCTGATCCAGAGGAAGTTCGGGCTCGAGCCGGCGGGCAACACGCCGACCGAGCACTCGACGACCATCCTTCTGGCGAACGAAGCCACGGGCCAGTGGATCAAGCGGTCTCCCTACGAGAACCCGCAGATGCTGGCCAACCTCCTGGCGGGACACCTCAACGCCAAGGGCATGCTGATGTCCGAGGTCGGTCAGAAGCAGAGCTATGCCAACGCTGTATCAGTTCCGAACGGCGGCGACGGCGAACAGCTGTTCCGGACACGCTGCATGAGCTGCCACACGATTGGCGGGGGCGATGGGCTCGGACCGGACCTGATGATGGCGACGAGCAAGCACACCGATGCCTGGATGAAACGCTGGCTCCGCGAGCCGGACAAGATGATTGCCGAGGGCGATGCCTATGCCAAGGCGCAGATGGCGCAGTTCAGGGGACTGGCCATGCCGAACCTGAAGCTGGACGATCACGCCATCGACCTGCTGATCGCCTTCATGGACAAGGAAAGCGTGACCGCGATGGAAGGCAAGGCTTCTGCCGAGCACGC
>CAIYZB010000117.1 GCA_903930545.1 uncultured Alphaproteobacteria bacterium | reverse complement strand
TCATTGATCTGGTCGGCAAAGGCCTTGTAGGCGTCCGGCAGATTGCCGCGAACGGCGTGCTGCAGGTTGGACACGGATTCAGGGGTCCAGGCGTGGGTTTCGCCCCGCAGACGGAAGGCATAGGACCCGCCAACGTCCAGCATGCTGGCATAGATGGGGTTGTCGCCATAGGCATCCCTGTGACGGCGCACGCATTCCTGGGCGACCTCAGCCAGGCCGACACCTTCGATGGTGGTGGCGGTACCGGTGAAATACTGCTCGATCAGCTCGCTGGAGAGACCCACAGCGTCAAAGATCTGGGCCCCGCAATAGGACTGGTAGGTCGAGATGCCCATCTTGGACATGACCTTCAGGATGCCCTTGCCCACGGCCTTGATGTAGTTCTTGCGGACATCATAGGCCGAGATGGCGAGCTCGTTCTTCACCCGCAGGGCTTCGAGGGTCTCGAAGGCCAGATAGGGATTGACGGCCTCTGCCCCATAGCCAGCCAGGACGCAGAAGTGGTGGACCTCGCGGGCTTCGCCGGTCTCGATCACCAGACCGGTCTGCATGCGCAGGCCCTGACGGATCAGGTGGTGGTGGACTGCGGCAGTGACCAGGGCGGCCGGGATCGGGATACGATCTGACGACACAGCCCGGTCCGACAGGATCAGGATGTTCTTGTCGGCCAAGACAGCGTCGGTCGCATCGCGGCAGATCTGGTCAAGGGCGCGATGAAGACCCGCCGTGCCGGCTTCGGCCGGCCAGGTCGCATCCAGGGTCGCGGTGCGGAAAGAGCCATCCAGCAGTTCCGAGATCGAACGGATCTTGGCCAGGTCCTCATTGCTGAGGATGGGCTGTGAGACTTCCAGACGCTTGTGGGTGCCGGCATGGCGACCCAGCAGGTTCGGCCGGGGACCGATCATGGAGACCAGGCTCATGACCAGTTCCTCGCGGATCGGGTCGATGGGCGGATTGGTGACCTGGGCGAAGTTCTGCTTGAAATAGTCGTAGAGCAGCTTTGAACGCTTCGACAGGACGGCGATCGGGGTGTCAGCTCCCATGGACCCGATGGGGTCCTCACCGGTCAGGGCCATGGGCTCCAGGAAGAACTGCAGGTCTTCCTGGGTGTAGCCAAAGGCCTGCTGCTGATCGAGCAGACTGGCGGCATCGCTGGAGGTCGGCAGTTCGGAGGCCGAGGCCTCGTTCAGATCTTCCAGCTTGAACTGGGTCGCGGCCAGCCATTCCGAATAGGGTTCGGCATCGGCGAGGTTGGCCTTGATCTCCTCGTCCTCGATGATCCGGCCTTCTTCCATGTCGATCAGCAGCATCTTGCCGGGCTGCAGACGCCACTTGCGCACGATGCGTTCTTCTTCGACGGGCAGGACCCCGACCTCGGAAGCCATGATGACATGGTCCTGGTCGGTGATGACGAAGCGGGCCGGACGCAGACCGTTTCGGTCGAGGGTGGCCCCGATCTGACGGCCATCGGTAAAGGCTACGGCGGCCGGGCCGTCCCACGGTTCCATCAGGGCCGCATGATACTCGTAGAAAGCCTTGCGCTTGGAATCCATCAGCGGATTGCCGGCCCAGGCTTCCGGGATCAGCATCATGACGGCCTGGGCCAGGGGATAGCCCCCGGCCAGGAGCAGTTCCAGGGCATTGTCCAGACAGGCGGTGTCGGACTGGCCATGGGGGATCAGGGGCCACATCTTGTTGAGGTCCGGACCCAGGAGATCGCTTTCCAGGGTGCGACGACGGGCGTTCATCCAGTTGACGTTGCCCCGCACCGTATTGATCTCGCCGTTATGGGCGATGAACCGGTAGGGGTGGGCCAGCTTCCAGGACGGGAAGGTGTTGGTGGAAAAGCGCTGGTGAACCAGGGCCAGGGCCGACTGGGTCAGCTCGTTCTTAAGGTCCTTGTAGAAGGTCCCCACCTGGCCAGCCAGGAGCAGGCCCTTATAGACCACGGTACGGGTCGAGAAGGACGGCAGATAGAGCTGGGTCAGGCCCGGCAGGTTCTTCTTTTCGGCCAGTTCCGCCAGCGGGTTCTGGAGCTGCTTGCGCACGGTCAGGATCTTGCGCTCGAAAGCGTCCTGATCCTTCACATTGGCCCCACGACCGACGATGGCCTGCTTGATCACCGGCATCTCGGCCAGGACGGCAGCGCCGATACCCGTGGTGTCCACGGGCACCTTGCGCCACGCGATCAGGTGCTGGCCCTCGACCTTCAGGAAGTGCTCGAACTGGCTGATGGCGACCGCCCGGGCCTCATCATCCTGAGGCAGAAAGCACATGGCCACGGCATACTCACCCGGAGGCGGCAGCTCGACGGATTCCGTCTGGGCCCAGTCGCGCAGAAGGGCATCGGGAATCTGAATCAGAATCCCGGCGCCGTCCCCGAGAAGCGGGTCGGCCCCGACGGCACCACGGTGATCGAGATTGAGCAGAATCTCGAGGCCGCAGGACACGACTTCATGCGATTTGCGGCCTTTAATATTGGCCACAAACCCCACACCACAGGCGTCATGTTCGTTGCGCGGGTCGTAGAGACCCTGCCCAGTCGGCGCTACCATTAGCGTCACCTCAAAAGACCTACTCGCAGGCACGCGACAGCGCGGCCAAAGGCCGTGAAACGCGCGTTCGTTCGCGCATTAGCGGCAAGATCAACCCTTGTCGATGGGAGAGAAGCTGGGGTTTTGAAAAGAACTTCTAAGGCGTGGCATCCAGGAGGCGGTTGCTCGCCTCGCTGGCACGGGTGCAGCCGGTCAGGGTCATGGCCGTAGCAAGCTCTGACTTCAGTGTACCGAGCATTCGCGAGACCATGGGCTGGCCCCCTGCTCCCAGGGCCCAGGCCCAGGGCCGGCCTACCAGACAGGCCTTGGCCCCGAGTGACAGGGCCTTGAGTACATCCAGGCCTGAACGCACACCACCGTCCATCAAGACCTCCAGATCATCGCCCACGACGTCCACTATTCTGGGCAGTGCTGAGATGGACGACTTGACCCCGTCCAGCTGGCGTCCCCCGTGATTGGAGACGATCAGGCCCTGGGCTCCGGCCCGGACGGCATCACGGGCATCTTCCGGATCGAGAACCCCCTTGATGATGATTGGGCCATCCCAGACCTCGCGGACGAAATCCATATCGGCCCAGGTGACGGACCGATCGAAGTTGCGGGCAATCCAGCTGAGGAAGTCGGTGACTTTCCTGCCACCCTGTACGGCACCCTGAACGCTTCCGAGGGTATGGGGCTGGCCCCCGGCAAACAGATCCCAGGACCAGGCCGGGTGGGTCGCCCCCTGCCAGGCGGTGTTGGCCAGCCCGGACAGCCCCGACGAACCTGTAAATCCCGAGCGGGTATCGCGATAGCGGGCCCCGGGGACCGGAAGGTCCACGGTAAAGACCAGGACCGGGCACCCCGCCGACTTAGCCCGCTGCAGGAGCTCGCGCATATAGCCCCGGTCCTTGAGCATATAGAGCTGGAACCAGGGCGGGGTTCCCCCCTTGGCGGCCACTTCCTCGATGGAACAGACCCCGACGGTGGAGAGGCAGAAGGGGATTCCGGCCTCGGTCGCCGCAAGAGACGCCTGGACCTCGCCACGCCGGGCATACATCCCCGCCATGCCCACCGGAGCCAGGGCCACGGGCATGGCCAGCTTCTGACCTGCCACGGTCACGGACATGTCCAGGCTGGTCATGTCCCGCATGACCAACTGCCTCAGGGCAATGGCCTCCAGGTCCTCGACATTCCGCCTCAAGGTGACCTCGGCATAGGAACCGCCATCGATATATTCGAAGAACATTTTCGGCAGGCGGCGGCGTGCCAGTTCGCGGTAGTCCGAGACCGATGCCGGGCGCATGCCATTCTCCTTGAGCGTCTTTGGCGGGACGGTAGCGGTCTTCGGGTGAACTTGACAAATGTTCCGTCTTTGTTCTTATTCGTCCCCATGCAAAGTCCCTATGCCCTCCCCTCTGATCTGACGCCGGTTCGAGACAGACTTAGGGCTGTATTCGGGCCTCAGCTGGCCAACCACAGGCTGGATCCCCTGTCCCAGATGATCCGGGCCCTAATTGGCACCCGCACCTATGACGAGGTGACCTGGGCGGCCTTCATCCGTCTGCATCAGGCCTTTCCGGACTGGGAGACCCTGACCACCGCCGAACCTGACGGGATCGAGGCCATCATTGACCCCGTCGTCGGGGCCGATCAGAAGGCGCGGCAACTACCTATCCTCCTGCGGGTCATCCGGCTGAAGCGGGGGGATCTGGATCTCAGTTTCCTGGCCCATGAGCCGGTGGACGAGGCCATGGACTGGCTGACCCGACTGCCGGGGATCAACCCCAAGATCGCCGCCTCGACCCTGGCCTTCTCGACCCTGGCCCGCCCGGTCCTGGTTGTGGATCCCCATGTCCACAGGGTCACCCGGCGCCTGGGCCTGGTCGCCGCCGGCGGGACCGCCAGACAAGTCTATGACGATCTCATGTTCCAGGTTCCGCAGGGCTGGACTGAGGCCGACCTTTTTGAGCTGCACTGGCTGCTGAAGCCCCATGGCCAGTCCATCTGCAGCCATTTCGACCCCGCCTGCGCCCTCTGTGCCTTGAAGGATATCTGTCCCAGGGTCGGTGTAAGCCACGATCAGGACCGTGAAGTGCTGGCCTTTGGGGGCCGGGATGGTGCTAGTGGCAGATGAAGCTGTGCGAGATCCGGTCTGAGACATTGGAACCGGGCGTCTGGCGCGCTAGATTTGCGACAGCGGATTCGAGGAGTTTGTCATGACCGACCAGATCGCACGGCCCTGGGCCCTGATGCGCCATCACGCTGGCTGGGCGGATGTGTTCCACATCGAAAGCGAGTCTGCGGACTCCATCACCGGCATCTATCCCGATCGCGAGAGCGTCGGGCCGCCCGTGAACTATTCCGTCCGCGCCATACTGGGTCGCTTCCAGACCCTGGAAGCCGCCCGCGCTGCCCGTGAGGGCGCGGTTCTGGAATGGCGCAAGTATGACACCGAGGTCCGTGAGGCCGAGACCCGCCTGCGCGAAGCCGAAAAGGCCCGTGAGGACGCCTGGCTCAGCTGCCTGAAGTCCGCCGCCGAGGTCTAGTGGCTGACGCCACTGCCCTTCAGGGCGACCCTGGCCGTACCCAGGATGATTTTCAGGTCCAGCAGGAAACTGCGGCGGGCCAGATAGTCAGCGTCGAGCCTCGCCTTGTCGGGGATGGGCAGTTCATCACGTCCATGGATCTGGGCCAGACCGGTCAGGCCAGGCCTTAGGGCCTCCACACCGGCGGCTGTGCGCAGGGCTACCAGATCGTCCTGATTGAACAGGGCCGGGCGTGGTCCGACGATGCTCATGTCTCCGATCAGAACGCTCCAGAGCTGGGGCAGTTCGTCCAGGCTGGTGCGCCTCAGAAAACTGCCCAGGGGCGTGATCCAGGCCTCAGGCTTGTCCAGCAGATGAGTGGCCACATTGGGGGCCCCCATGCGCATGGAGCGGAATTTCGGCATCTTGTAGAGGCGGTTATAGCGCCCGACGCGGCTGGACCAGTGCAGGGCTGGACCCGGGCTCTCCAGACAGACCGCAAGGGCCACCACCAGAAAGAGCGGAGACAGGACAATCAGCCCGCCCAGGGCCATCAGGATGTCAAAGGCGCGCTTCAGCACGGTCACTCCTGACGCGATCAGGGTGCGGTTCTAGGCCAGGCCCATGGCTTTCGCCAAGTCTCAGCTGGGGTCGGCAACCTTTGTAGTACGGCGACGCAGCTTCAGCGGGGGTTCTTCAGCGGCGGGGGCTTCAGCGGCCATCGGGGCCTCGGCGATTTCCGGGGCGACCTCGACAACCGGTTCGACGACGGGTTCCGGGGCGACCTCAGCCACAGCCTCCAAGACGACCTCAGAGGCGGCTTCAGGGGCAGCGAGCTCAGCCTCGAGATTGGTCGGACGGGTCCAGCGGGTCATCCACCAATAGGCCACCCCGGCCGTGGCAGCGCCGGCAAACATCATCCAGAGGGGTGAGACGACCCCCAGGGGCAGGCTCATGGCCTTGCCGGCTTCAGGGGGCTTTTCGAGGGACGCGACCATGATCTGTCTCCGCAGACGAGGCTGATTGTGCGCCGCAGCATATCACAGTGAATTATTTCGCAACTGCGAAATTTACCCCCTCAGTCGGCATGCGCCGACAGCTCCCCCG
>CAIYZB010000116.1 GCA_903930545.1 uncultured Alphaproteobacteria bacterium | reverse complement strand
TCGATCTTGGAAAAATCGAGCACGTCAGACAGGACCTGTTCAAGCAGGCGGCCAGAAGACGAGATCAGCCCGGCCAGCTCCCGTCCACGTTCAGTCACCTGTTCCTGGGCCAGGCTCTCGGAAATGGCGATGACCCCGTTGAGCGGCGTGCGAAGTTCGTGGCTCATATTGGCCAGGAACCGCGACTTCTCTTCATTGGCCCGCTGAAGCTCTTCGGTGCGCACCGCGACCCTTTCCTCCAGAGAGGCGAGCACATCGTGGACCTTCATCCGCTCGTCCCTGAGCCCTCTGGCCAGGACGCCGATCTCGTCGGGACGTGACTCAATGGCCAGCAGCCCGGCTGGAACCTCGCTGTCGGCATCACAGGTTTCGGCCAGGGTGCTGAGCGGCACAACAATGGTACTGCGTGCCAGGGCCACGACCAGAAGGGTCTGGGCTATGGCGGCGAGAAGTCCCAGGATCAGGATCCAGCTGGCCGAGCGCGCTGCCGACAGGGTCAGATCGGCCTTGGGATAGGTCAGCAGCAGATACCAATCCGGCCCCCGAAGGCGGCCATAGGCGACGATCTTGCGGCCGTCAGGACTGGTAATGACCCCATGGTCGCGCCCGTCGTCATGGATGGCCTCGATCAGGGTCTTCAGCCCCAGATCTGCCTCAAAGCCAGCCAGGGTCTTTTCCGATGCTCTGCCAGGAACATCGAACCCCGGATAGGCAATCAGATCTCCATCCCCGGTCACCACCAGAGAGGTCGCACCGGGCATGGTGTTCCGAACCGCGTTCTGGAAGAAGCCGGACAGTTCGATGGAAGACCCAAAGGCGCCGACCATCTTGTTGTCCAGATAGACAGGGGTAAGGCACCCGGTGCCCAGGCGCTCGCCGTCCCGGGCCTGGAGAAGGCGCTGCAGCTTGGTGCAGACCGTAACTCCAGTGGGATTTGGCCCTGGCTGGATGATTGCCGTCATTTCTTCCTTGGCGATGGACAGGCTCGCCGGTGCGGTCTCGCGATAGTAGAGCAGGCGATCCTGGCGGTCGGGCCCGAACATCACCATCCGGGTCTCGGGTGTGAAAAAATAGAAGTTGTCGTATTCCGAATGGGCCGCCTGGCCGAAATCGGACACCACGGAAAAGGCCGCCGCCAGGAGCCGTCGATCGCGATCGGACATGGTGGAAGCCTGGCTCATAAAGGCCCCCATCCCATAGACATAATGGCCGTCCTGCTCCTGCTGGCCGTCAAAATACCTTGCGCGGCTGCGTCGGGTGCCATCGGGTCTCAGCGGGAAATACAGGTCCATCAGGCGATCAACCTCGCCTGGCGACAGTTGCGAAGACCGTCGGACCAGTTCACGGCTGGCGGCGGTCTGCAGATTGATCAGGTTGGTAAACCTGCGGTCCACATTGGAACTGCGTTCGCTGACATAGATGTCCAGATAGTCGACCTGCCGCCTCAGCAGGTTCTGCTGGAAGATGGCGAAGGTTCCCAAGGCCCCCAGCACGGTCACAGCCAGGGACATGATCCCGACGCCGATCAGGAAACGCCGCGAAAGGGATTGCATGGCCGACTCAGGTTCCGATGAAGGTCCAGTCTATGTTCGAGACCGTCCAGCCGCTTCTCATCAGCCTGCGATGGATTGTCGCAGACTTACAGGTAGTGCCAGATCGTCCCTCGACCTCGAACACCGCATCTGAATGGGCTAGGATCAGATCATGAGTGACCTTCTCGTCGATGCCAGGGGCCATCACTGTCCGGTTCCCAGCCTGCGCCTTCGACGGGCCCTGGAAGGTGCCGCTGCTGGAGATCGAATCCGGCTCCTCGCGACTGACCCCATGGCCCGCATAGATGTGCCGCATCTGGCATCCTCCGTCGGTGCCCAGGTGCTCGAAATCGGCGAGGAAGATGGTGCCTTGAGCTTCCTGGTTCTCAAGTCCGCCTGAGGGTCAAGCTTCCAGCGCCAGTTCGACTTCAGTCGCCAAAGCACCGCCAAAGAAGACGGCATTCACGGTCCAGGACAACCAGATCAGAAACACCACAACGGCCGCGACCGAGCCATAGGTCGCGCCGAGCTCGGCCACCTGGTCCACATAGATGGCGCTGGCCCAGGACATGACGAGGCAGAGCAGGGACGCCGCGGCGCCCCCGAGCAAGGAGGCGCGCCAAGCCACGGGCTGGGAAGACATGGCGAAACGGTAGATCAGGCTCAGGGCCAGGGTCAGACCGAGGCTCACCCAGGTCCACTCACTGAACAGCCAAGGCACCCCCGCAAGGGGTGTGAAATCGAAGGCGGCTGAAATCAGCCGAAGATAGAAGAACACCCCCGACAGAAAAGACATGAGGCCTATGGCCGCGATCAGGACCCCAAGGGCCAGGAGATTGAATCCGAGGAACCCGCGGGGCGTCTCGTCATCATGAATGAAGGAAAGTCCCGCCAGGAGGGCCTTGAACCCGCGATGGGACGCATAGCCGCCAATCACCAGGGCGATGCCGCTCTGGGTGGACAGGACACGAAGCGGGGCATGGGCGATGCGGGCAAGTTCGGCCTCGAACATCAGCCTCGCTCCACTGGGCATCAGCCGCGCCAGGACCTCCGCCTGCTGGGCGGCCTCCGAGGGATCAGACATCAGGCCGTAGAGGCCCACCATGATGACCAGGCCGGGAAACACGGCCAGCAGGATGAAGAAAGACACGCCCCCCACATAGAGCATGACATCTCGCCCCCAAAGCCGGTTCAGGGAGCGCCATAGGACGACCAGGACCAGTCTGACTATGGCCAGGCCGCTCTGGATGCCTGATGGGACTGGCGGCGGGACTGTCATCACCCCAAGCTGCCGTCACCCAATGACCAAGGCAAGGCCTAAAGCGGAAGCGGCCCGCCACCGAGGGGTGGCGGGCCTTAGATGGGCGTGTCTTCCATCTGGTCGACCGTCGCTCGAGGGACGGGAGAGTGCGGCGATCAACCTGGGATCAGATTGATGCCTTGCGGCTGAACCCAGACTGAACGGGTTCAGCCACCAGGTGTTCATCTCAGGCCGGGGCGTTCAGAGCCCCGGCCGACTGAAGGGCTTCGATCTCTGCTGCACTGAAGCCCCAGTCAGTGAGGGCTTCACGATCGTGGGCACCGGTAGCCGGCGGCGGGCCCTGGATAGCGCCGGGGGTAGCTGAGAAGCGGGGCGCGGGGGCGGGCTGAACCACGCCCTCAACTTCCACGAAGGTCTCCCGGGCCACATTGTGGGGGTGACGGGGGGCCTCATCCATATCGAGGACGGGGGCGAAACAGACATCGGTGCCGTCCATGATGGCGCACCATTCTGCCTGGGTCTTGCCGGCGATCGCGGCCTGGAGCTTGGTCCGGAGACCGTCCCAATCCCCCCGGCTCATCTGCTTGGCAAACTCGGGGTCGGTTATGCCGGTCTTTTCGAGAAGCAGGGCATAGAACTGGGGCTCGATGGATCCGATGGAGATCCATTTGCCGTCGCTGCACTGATAGGTGTCATAGAAGTGCGCGCCGCCGTCGAGCATGTTTGCCCGGCGCTCGGACTTCCACATGCCAGAGGCCTTGAAGCCATAGAACATGGCCATCAGGGAGGCGGCCCCGTCACTCATGGCGCAGTCGATGATCTGGCCCTTGCCGGTCTCCCGCGCCTGAATCACCCCGGCCAGAAGGCCAAAGGCGAGGTAGAGGGCACCTCCACCGAAATCGCCCACCAGGTTGAGGGGCGGGATCGGCTTTTCCTTGGTGCCGATGGCATCCAGGGCCCCGGTGATGGCGATGTAGTTCATGTCGTGGCCAGCGGCATGGGCATAGGGCCCGAACTGTCCCCAGCCCGTCATGCGGCCATAGACCAGCTTCGGATTGCGCGTCAGGGCGACATCGGGACCAAGGCCGAGGCGTTCCATCACGCCGGGACGGAAGCCCTCGAAAACAGCATCGGCCTCCTCCATCAGCTTGAGGCAGGTCTCGATGGAGGCCGGGTTCTTGAGGTCCAGCCCCACCGAGCGACGACCCCGGGCCGTGATGTCCGCAGCAGAGCCACGCCCCTGTCCCTTGCGGTCGATCCGCACGACATCAGCTCCCAGATCTGACAGCAGCATGCCGCAAAAGGGCCCGGGGCCAATTCCGGCAAACTCGATGACCTTCAGTCCGCTCAGTGGTCCCTGGCGCATGCTCATTCTCCCTGAAATGTTTGGTCAGTCTGTCGCTTTGACGTTCGGTCAGCCAAGTCTCAGCCGCCGCCGGGCAAGGATTGGCCGTCATCTACGGTAATCCAGGTGCCTGAGATCGCCCTTGCGGCAGGCCCGGTCAGCATCAGCAGGGCTGCATCGAGATCCTCGGCCTCCATCAGGCGACGGCGGGGCCAGCCCTTCATCTGCTTCTGACCGCCCTCGGTCTGGAACCATCCGGCATTGATGTCGGTCTCGATATAGCCGGGGCACAGGGCATTGACCGCAATGCCGCGACGCGACCATTCCCGCGCCAGGCTGCGGGTCATCATCCCCACCGAGGCCTTGGAGGCATTATAGGCCGAAAGGCCCGGCAGGACCGTGTGGGTGGCAATGGATCCGATATTCACGATCCTGGCCTGCCCGGCCTCCGCCGCGCCTGACGCGATCATCCGTTTGGCCGCCTGCTGGGCACAGAAGAAGACGCCCCTGACATTGACATTGAAGGTCTGGTCCCAGGTCTCCGGCGTGACCTCCAGGGCGAGGCCCTCGCCACCCACTCCGGCATTATTGATCAGGATCGAGATCGGCCCCAGCTCGGCCTCGACCCGGTCAAAGGCAGGACCAATGGCGGCGACATCGGCCACATCAAGGCGCAGGGCCATGGCTCGGTGTCCATCCGCGACCAGCTCAGCCGCCAGACTTTCGATCTGGTCCACCCGCCGGGCCGTTATCGCCACTGCCGCCCCTTCACGGGCGAGCAGCCGGGCAAAATGGGCACCTAGCC
>CAIYZB010000115.1 GCA_903930545.1 uncultured Alphaproteobacteria bacterium | reverse complement strand
GGCCACATTCTCCTTGCCCTTGGCGTCGATGAACATGTCGAGTTTGGCCGCCTTGGGCGAGACACCGCGGAAGTCGATGACCACCGTCTGCTTCGGCTCGGCCATATGGACCAGCATGAAGCCGTCGCCGCCGATATTGCCGGCCCGGGGCAGGGTCACGGCCAGGGCAAAGCCCACCGCCACGGCGGCATCCACCGCATTGCCGCCCTGGCGCAGGATCGCCGCCCCCACCTGACTGGCGATCTCGTTCTGGCTGACCACCATGCCCTTCATCCCGACTGTGGGGTGATGGATGGAGGGATATTCCAGCAGTTGCTTGCGTTGGGCGAAGGCCGGGGCGGCCGGCGCCAGGACAAGGGTCAGGACCGAAAGGCCCGCCAATAGGGCATGGGTCAGCTTGCGCACGGATGCGGCCTCGCTTGCTTGGAGATATCAGATGGAGAAAGGGCCGGGCGGTGATCCGCCCGGCCCCGAAGGCTTAAAAGCTCTTGGTGAGAGAGCCGTACCAGTAGCGCCCTGTGGAATTGTGCAGGGCCCCGAGATAGCCGAAGTTGGAGGAGGCCAGCGGCGGGTCCTTGTCCTGGAGGTTCCGCACCCCGATCCGCAGGGTGGAGCCATCCAGCTTGCCTTCCTTCCAGGCGTACTGGCCATAGAGGCTGACCGTGGTCCACTCCTCCAGGGTGTAGTAGTTGCCGGCCACCTGGACCGGGCCGGTGTCGTAAACCTGGCCGGTATGGCTGATGAAGACGCCAGCGCCCCAGCTGTCCTTGCGCCAGGTGAGGGTGGCGGTGGCGCGGAATTCCGGGAAGCCGTCCAGCTTGATCAGGCTGCCCGCCGTGGTGACGGACGGGCCGACGATGGTGCCGGCCTTGATGGCGGCGATCAGGGCCCGTTCCGCATCGCCAGGAGCCTGGTCGAAGGTCAGGAGCTTGGCGACATTCACATTGACCCGGAAGTCACCGAAGCGGGTGTCGTTCAGGTCATAGTCGACGCCGAAGTCGACGCCTTCCACCAGACGCGGCTGAAGGTTGGTATATTTGTCGCTGACATAGTTGATCGACCCCACCGTGGCCGGGGCCACCGGCGCATTGCGCACCACATTGGGGTTGGAGCTGCCGCCGAGGCGCAGGAGATAGTCCAGGGCGATCTGGTTGGCACCGCCCAGGATCCCGATGACGTTCTTCTCGCGGATCTGCCAGAGGTCCGCCGTGAACATCAGCTTGCCGGAACCCTCCGGCAGGAAGGTCGGGGCATAGACCAGACCCACAGTGGCATTGTCCGCCTCTTCCGCGGTCAGCTCATCATTGCCGCTGCGGACTTCCAGGGTGGACGTGCCGGCGCAGGTGACGTTGTTGATCCGGCAGGCCGCCCAGTCGGTGCGGGTATTGGCCACGGTGGCACCGTCGCTGTAGTACTGGGGCAGGTTCGGGGCCCGGAAGCTCTGGGAGACAGAGCCCCGCGCCGACAGGCCGTAACCGACCTTCCAGAGGGCGGCGATCTTGGGCTTCAGGACATTGCCGAAGTCGGAATAGTACTCATCCCGGGCCGCCAGCTGCAGGCTCAGTTCCTCGACGAAGGGGATGGACATTTCCGGCGAGATCAGGGGCACGGCCAGTTCGGCATGGACCGAGCTGATGGCGCGATCAGCACTGACGTCCGGGGAGCCGCTGGCCCCCATGACATCGGTGCCATAGCTCAGGCCCGTCACCGAATTGGTGAAGGTGACAGTGCCGTCCAGGCGCTTGTCACGGTCGTCGTCATAGGTTTCGACCCGGTGTTCCACACCCACGGCCACGCCGACATCACCGGCGGGCAGGCTGAAGAGGTCCGGCTTGGACAGCTTCAGGTCCCATAGGGCCAGGGAGGTCTCGCTGATGCGGTACACATTGACCAGGAAGGACTCGATTGTCGCCCGGCTGTTGGGGGTGGCATCGCCGATGGAATAGGCCCCGTCAGCCTGGGTGCCGCCATTGAAGGGGTTATAGGCATCCGGAGTGGACCGCGACAGGGCGGCCTGGAAGGCCGTGTTGCTGATGGTGTTGCGGGTCATGTCCTTGGTGCGGGCCGTGGAATAGACCAGGGCTGATTCCCAGTCCCAGCCCTTCCACTCACCGCGCAGACCGGCCAGGGCCCGGATGCTGTTGTCAGTGACAGTGTAGTAGCGCGGACCGGTATCCACCGGACGATAGTTGGTGATGTTGAGGGCAAGGCCCCCCACGGGAACGTTCACCAGATTGGCCAGGCGGTTGAGATTGGCCACCCCGTTCAGGGTAGTGGCACCCAGGGGATTCCAGTAGCTGGTGGCCGCCATGCTGATGGGTGCCGAGGAGATCGGGGCCGACTGCTCGCGGCTGCCGTTGAACAGGGCGTGGTAGTAGCCCAGCTCGCCGAAGAACTCGACATTGTCGGTCAGGTCACGCTCGACCGTGGTGAAGAGGTTGGTCCGCTCGGTGCTGCCGCGCAGGGTCCGGTCCGGGTTTTCGTCATAACGCAGGGGGCGCAGATTGGCCGCCGAGGCCGCACCGGTGCGGATGCAGAGATTATTGGCCGAGGCCGAAGCATAGACCGTGCTGGCGCAAGGGACGCCGGCCAGGGTGCCGGGGCCGATATTGAAGGCACCGCTGGCGGTGAGGTTCACCGTCCCCTGCTTGACCTGGGAGGCGGCGGCACTGGTGGTCAGACCCACCACATTGAAGCCGCCCCAGGGGCTGGAGGTGGAGCGGTTGTCGAAGGTGGTATTGCCGTCCCAGGGCGTGCCGGCGACCCCGGCGCGATGGTCTTCGCTGGCCGAATAGCTGCGCTCCGAGGCGTTCAGCCGGGTGCGGCCGGTATAGCTGCCGAAGAAGGTGATGCGGGTGCCATCGTCCAGCCGGGTCCCGGCCTTCACGTTCAGCAGACCCTCATGATAGCCGGTGCCCTCGGACGCCCCGCCCTGGGCCTCGATCCGCAGCCCCTGGAAGCGGGTGTCGAGAACGCTGTTGACCACGCCGGCCACGGCGTCGGCGCCGTAGATGGCCCCGGCCCCGTCACGCAGGACTTCCAGGCGCTTCACCCCGGGCACGGGGATGGCATTGGTATTGGGGGTCTGGACGGGAACCAGGTTCTCGGTCTGGGTGCCCGGGTGCATGACGGCCCGACGGCCATTCAGCAGCATCAGGGTATTGCCTGTGCCCAGGTTGCGCAGGTTCAGGGAGGAGACGTCACCGCGGGCGTCGTTCAGATTGCCCGTGGTGCGGGCTTCCTGGAACTGGACGTCCCCGGCCTGGGGGATGGAGCGGAAGAGTTCGTCCCCGGACACGGCCCCTGTGGCCATGACCTGATCAGCCCCGACCACCGTCACGGGCAGGGCGGCATCAACCTTGGCACCCTTGATGTTGGAGCCAACGACGGTGATCTCATCGACCTCGACGGCACCGCCCGCGGACCTGCCGTCCTGGGCCCAGGCCCCGGTGGCGATCATGGAGGCCCCGGCAAGCAGGACCATCCGAAGCTGTGACTTGAAAATCTTGCGGGACATGGCCCTAACCCCCTCGGTTAAGCGGGGCCGGGCTTTGGCCCTGTCCCCCGCACTCTCCCTTAGGATGACGGGTCTGTGACATCGCGCCAATGCGCGGAGTCTTTCATTGGCTTCGTAAGGTCATAGACGCAGGTTATGCTTTGCGGGCGAGCAACAAAGCCGGTGGCTATGCCTCCGGAAGGCCCTGACCACTGTGCTCAGCCATGACCTCGCCCATGGTGGCGACGAAGCGTTCGGCCAGCTGGGACAGGGGCCGATCCTCCAGATGCATGCAGAAAACCCCGAACCTCAGGGGCGGGTCGAGGGGGCGGAACTCCACCAGGGCATTGACCTCCGAACGGGCGGTGAACTCATCCACGACGGCCACCCCGACCCCATGCCTCACAAGAGAAGCGCTCATATAAAAGGTGCTGCTGGTTATGGGCTCGCGGATCACCAGGCCCCGGCTCTCCACCTCGCGCGCGAAGATCTCGCTCACCGGACCCGTGGACCCCGACCCGACATAGTCGCGGGTCTCCAGTTCCTTCAGGTCGATGCGGGGCGGGGCTGGCGTCCCCATCTCGCCGGAGGGGAAGACCATCATCAACTCGCCACTGCCGATCTGGAAATTGGCGATCCGGGGCAGGCGGATGGCGTCATAGGCCAGGGCCATGTCCACCTCGTGGCCATAGAGCCCCCGGGCAACCTCGTCATAATGCAGGGTGCGGAAGTCGAAGGTGACATTGGGATGGACCGCCCGGAACCGGGTCACGGCCTCCGGTGCCACCCCCAGCCCCAAGGCGGGCAGGATGGCGATACGGATATGGCCGCCCTCCCCCTGTTTCAGGTTGCGCGCGGCCTGATTGAGGGACTCCAGGCGCTCATAGACCTCCTTCACCTCCTGGAACAGGGCGTGAGCCTCATCCGTGGGGGCGAGCCTGCCCTTGACCCGCTGGAACAGGCTGAAGCCCAGCTGATCCTCGGCATGTTTCAGCACCTTGCTCACCGAGGGCTGGGACACGTGCAAGGCCCGGGCGGCCGTCGAGATCGACCCGTGGGAATAGACGGCATGGAAGACTTCGATATGCCTCAGGCGCATGGGCCGATTAGGGAGGAGCAGGCCCCCGGACGCAAGGCAGCAAAGCCCGAAACCTCTTTATCGGGTCATTTGCATTGATTGCGCTCTATGGTTGTGTATGGTCTCCCCGCCGGCAATGGGGAGGGGACTATGAGGATCTGGCTTCTGGCACTGTGCTGCCTGGTCCTGGCGGGCTGCACGACCAGCCGCGCACGGGTGGCGGCCCCGGAGCTCACCACACCCGTCACGGCCGGGTCCGCGGGCCTCCTGGTGAAGCCCGTGGCGCGTCTTGCCCTGCTCACCGTTGCCGGTCTGACAGAACGGCGGGACGACTGGAGTCGGGATGCGGCGACCCATCTGGCGGCAGGGTTCCAGGCCGAGCTGGCGAAACGGGATCATCCCTTCAACCTCGTGGATCTGTCGGGTCAGATGGAGGGGCGGACCGGACAGGTCCTGCGTCTTAACGAGGCCGTGGGCGATACCATCCAGACCTATGAGTTCGGTGCCCAGCGATTGCCCACAAAGGCCAAGGGATTTGACTGGACCCTGGGGGAGGGCACCCGGCTTCTGAGGGGAGACAGTGGGGCTGACCATGCCCTGTTCGTCACGGCGCGGGGCACCTGGTCCAGCCCCGGGCGCAAGGTCCTGCTGGTCGGGGCCGCCATCATTGGAACCCCAATACCCATGGGCAGTCAGACCCTGTCGGCCTCCCTTGTGGACCTGAGAACGGGACGAGTGATCTGGTACAATCAGGCCCTGGCCGGTCCGGCCGATGACATGCGCACGCCTGAGGGTGCCCAAGCTCTGGCGGCCAGTGTGCTGAAGGGTGCTCCGCTGTGATCCGGACGGTTTCCGCCCTGGCCCTGGCCTTCTGCCTGTGGGGCTCGGCCCTCGCCGCACCAGCCGCAGATACGGTGATGCGATCAGCCAATCTGCGCCCGGCGAGCGGCTCGCCTGAAGCCGGACTCTGGCAGGCCTCTGACGAGGCCGAGACCTATGCCCGCCAATCCGCCGATCTGGATTCTGATCCGGTCCTGGGGGCCTATGTCCGGAACCTGATCTGCAAGCTCGCCCCCGAATACTGCGGTGAACTGCGGATCCTGGTCATGACCCGACCGGTCCTGAATGCCACGGCCGCCCCCAATGGCTATGTCGAGGTCTATTCAGGCCTGATGCTGCGATCCCGGACCGAGTCGGAACTGGCCTATGTCCTGGGCCACGAGATCAGCCACTTTGCCCGCAACCATGCCCTGGCCCAGTGGCAACGCAACAAGACCCGGGGAAATGTCACCCTGGCGATCCAGGTGGGGGTGAGTGTGGTGGCCATTGCCGCCATGGCCTCGGTGGCCAATAGCGGGGACTTCTATGCTCCAAACAAGATCGACTATATCGGCGACGCCGCCCAGACCCTCAGCGACCTGGCCTATATCCACGGTCTGGCGACCTATTTCGCCTATAGCCGCGAGGATGAGTCCGAAGCCGATCGGCTGGGTCAGATCAGGGCGCATGGCGTGGGTTATGATCCGTGGGCGGCACCGGCCATCTGGCAGTCGGTCGGAGCCGAGGTCCGGGCCTCGGAATATCCGGAAGTCCGCAAGTCCCTGGCCCGGGCCACGATCTTTGACACCCATCCCCTCACCGAGGATCGCATCGAAGCCCTGAAACGGGCGGCTGGGTCCACCCCGCACCAGACCGCAGAGGAGAGCCGGGCAGAAGAACAGGCCTATCGCGCCATCATCCGCCCGCACCTGGCCGTCTGGCTGAGGGACGATCTGCGGCGGCGGGATCTCGGCCAGAGCCTGCACCTGATCAGTCGCCTGGAGGCCGTGGGCGAGGACCTGGGACTCCTGGCCTATTATCGGGGTGAAGCCTATCGCCAGCGCCACAGGGACGGGGACCTGAGTTCGGCCCTGGCCGCCTACCGGCTTTCCATCACCCATGCCGATGCACCGGCGGAAGCCTGGCGCGAGCTGGGCGAGGCGGAGTCCCGGGCCGGCAACGCACCCGCCGCAATCCGCGCCCTGGAAACCTATCTGACCCGAGCCCCGGGATCGGAGGACCGCTGGCTCATCGAGTCCGAGCTGGAAACCCTGAAGGCAAGCCACTCCTGATGCGCAAGCTGTTCACGATCCTGGCCCTCAGCCTGATCCTGACGGGCTGCGCGAGCTCCGGTCTCATTCCGGCGGGCAAGATCAGCCTGGGCGAAGGACACGGCATGATGACCCAGGGCTCCTGGTCGGATGTCACCTATGCCGAGCGACGCTACACCAGGGCGGTGCAGGTCCTCAGCCGGGACGGTCCCCTGCTCAACCAGATCATACTGGTCCGGGGCCTGGATGCCGGAAAGGGCCTGCTCAGACCCGCCGACCGGACCCAGCCCGTGCCGATCTTCCGCGCCGACCAGACAGGGCGCGAACAGGTGGAGCTGGTGGTCGAGACCCTGAGCGAGCTTGGCTATCGTCAGGTCCGGTTTGCCCAACTGCGGCCCGCCAGTTTCGGGCCTGACAAGGCAATCCGCTTCGATCTCACCGCCCGCACGGAAGATGGCCTGAACCTGTCCGGCATCGCCCAGGCCGCCCGGGTCAAGGGTGAGCTCTATCTGGTCATCTTCATCGCCCCGTCCGAACACTATTTCCCGACCCTCAAAGCCGAAGTCGAAGCCATGATGAATTCGGCGCACTGAGCGAAATCCTTGCCCTTACCCGGTTCGCCGCCTTATCAGCTTGGGGCATGGCAAACCTTCCTCCCGACCGTATCGATGCCCTGGGCCAGGCTGGCATGGCGGCCCTGTCGCGGGGGGATGCGCCCCTGGCCCGGCAGCATTTCGAGGCCATTGTGGCCGGGGGTGGGGCTGATGCCTCGGTCTGGCTGGCCATTGGCCTGGCCTGTCAGGTCATGGACGATGCGGAGGGGATGTCGACGGCTCTGGATCAGGTCCTGATCCATGAGCCCCAGAACCTGCGGGCTCTGCTGATGAAAGGCGACCTTCTGGCGGCAAGGGGCGACCGCCGGGCGGCCATCAGCTTCTATAATCTGGTGGTGGGTCTGGTGCCGGACGTCACGGGCCTGCCGCCGGAAATCGCCGCCGAGATCAATCGCGCCTCCCGAGCTCTGGAGACCCTGAACAGCGGGGTCTATCGCGACCTGGAAGCCCATCTGGGCCGCAAGGGTTATGATCCCGCCAAGGCCAACCCGCGGTTCAAGGAATCCCTGGATCTGCTGGCCGGGCGCAAGACCCGCTACGTCTCCCAGCCCCGGGCCTTCTTCTATCCCGAGTTGCCCAATATCCAGTTCTTCCCCCGGGAGCTTTTTCCCTGGATGGAGCGCCTGGAGGCCGCCACAGACGATATCTGCGCGGAGCTGGCCCAGGTTATGGCCCTGCCGGGAGCCTTCCAGCCCTATATCGAGGCCGAGGCCAATCGCCCGACGGACCCCGGCGACAGCCTGCTGGACAACCAGGACTGGAGCGCCTGCTACATCTGGCGCAACGGCCATATCGTGCCGCAGATTGCCGAGCTCTGCCCCAGGACCCTGGCCGCCCTGGAAGGGGTGGAGCTGGAAACCGTGGCCGACCGTGCCCCCTTCATCCTGTTTTCCAAGCTTGCGCCCGGTGCCCGGATCGAACCCCATCACGGGTTCCAGAACACCCGTCTGGTGGGGCATCTGCCCCTGATCGTGCCCCCCAACTGCCGCTTCCGGGTGGGCAATGAGGAGCGGGTCTGGGAAAAGGGCAAGGCCTGGGTCTTTGACGATACCATCGAGCACGAGGCCCATAACGGCAGTGACGAGACCCGGGTGATCCTGATCTTCAATATCTGGCGCCCCGAGCTTTCATCAGAGGAACGCGGCCTGATCGCCAGTCTGATGGAAGGCATCGATACCCTCTAGGGGCAAGGCCATGACCGACCAGCCCCTCGTTTCCTGCCTGATGGTCAGCCTGATGTCGCCCGACCGGCTGGCCTATATCCGCCAGTCCATCGCCGACTTCAGGGCCCAGACCTATCCCAACCGCGAACTGGTGATCATCGCCGATGGCCGGGCGGACCCCGAGGTCCTCACCCAGGTCAGGGCTGAGCTGGCTGAAGCCCGGATAGGTCTGCACCTTGAGCAGGCCCCGCCCGGGTTGAGCCTGGGCGCCCTCAGAAACCTCTCAAGAGCCCGCGCCGGGGGGGAGTTTCACTGCGTGTGGGACGATGACGATCGCTATCATCCGGAACGCCTGGCCCGCCAGATCGAGGCGCTTGTCGCATCTGGCCGTGAGGGTCTCTGCCTGGCCCAGGTGATCCAGTTCTTCCCGAAGGCGGGAGAGCTCTATCTCACCAACTGGAAAGCCACAGAAGCGGAGGGCTTTCCCGCTTCGCTCATGCTCCGGGCAAGGTCCGCCGTTACCTACCCGGAGAATGGCCCCGAGAGCCGGCTCGGGGAGGACGCCAACCTGCTCGCCCAGCTTCGGGCTGGTGGTGGGGTGGCCCATTTGGCTGATCAGCCCTTTCTCTATTTCTACCAGAGCCACGGAGCCAATAGCTGGGATGACGGCCACCACGCCATGCTCGCCCGCACCCTTGGCCTGCCATCTGGACTTCTGAAACGGCGGGAAGCCGAGATCCGGGCCG
>CAIYZB010000114.1 GCA_903930545.1 uncultured Alphaproteobacteria bacterium | reverse complement strand
TGCCGATCCGTAGGGCAAATAGGCCCCTAGATCTCCATCAGGTCACGGCCGACGATGATCTCACCCGCGAAATGGGGTCTGACCGCGGCACGCCAGGTCTCGTCGCTGATGGCCGGAAAGCCGCCGGGGACGAAGTGGGAGAGTACCAGGGTCTTGACCCCTGCCCTTGTGGCGATGCGCCCGACATCCTCGGCGGTCGTATGGCTGGCCAGCAGATGTTCTCGCAGGGTCCGGGCATTGGATTCCGTGCCGATCAGCTGCTCCAGGGCCGGCAGATACATCACCTCATGAACCAGGACATCCGCCCCGCGGGCCAGGTCAACCAGGGCGTCGCTGGGTCGCGTATCCCCTGAAAAGACGAAGGCGCGATCAGGACAGTCGAAGCGGTAGGCAAAGGCCGGCTTGACCGGCGGGTGGTCCACCAGGGCTGCCGTCACCGTGACATTGGCATCTGACATGACCCGACCTGCGGCGCGGATTTCATGGGGCTGGATCAGGGCTTTGAGGGGCGGGCGGCCCTCATCGGCGATGCGGGTGCGGATATCGAAATCGTTCAGGGCTAGGAACTGCCGCGTCATGCGGGCCAGGGGCGGCGGTCCCCAGGTTGTGACCGGCGTGGCCAGGTTCCCCGCCCAGCTCAGCAGCAGAAGATTGCCGTAGTCAGCATTGTGATCCGAGTGATGGTGGGTGAGGAAGACGGCCTTCAGGGATTTCAGGCTCAAGCCCGCCAGAACCATCTGGCGTGCGACCCCGTTCCCACAGTCGATCACATAGACCGACCCGCCTACCACAATGGCACTGGCCGGAGCAGACCTTGCGGCCTTGGGGGTCGGCCCGCCTCCCGTGCCCAGAAGCACCAGCCGGGAGGGGCGTTCGGCAGTCCAGGCCTGCGACGCACCAAGGGCGAGAACCCCGGCAAGGGCCATCCGACGGTTCAGTTCAACGGGGCCTGATGGCATTACAAAGTCCTGCAACTTGAGCGAACACTGGTAGACGAACCTGTTCTTAATTCTATTCGTTCAGCATAAGTCCAACACAACTGGCGGCCGGACGAGAGATGATCCTCATAGACGACAATGTGGATCTTGGTGCCGCCCTGACACTGAAGACCCGCTCTACGGCCATCCGCGTGGTCATCATGGGCGTGATCGGTGCCATGCTCTATAGTCTGGCAGACTGGCATGTCGCACCGGCCTGGTGGCTGGCCTATGCCCTGCTCCAGCTCCTGGTGGTCCAGGCCCAGTCAACCGCACTCCCGGCAAATCCCTTCCGGCTCTATGCCCTCTCCGCCCTGGCCTATGCCGTGGCAGGGTTTCCGGCCTGGCACCTGTGGAAGGCCGTGGGAGACCTCGGGATCGCCACAGCGACCATGTTCCTCTGTGGCATGCTGGTTCAGCTGGTGGTGTCCTCCCTGGGCGCAAGACGACTGTTCTGGGCCTCGGCCTCGCCCCTGATCGCCTATCTGCTGATCATTCCGCCCCTGGCCTTCGGACAGGCCCGGCTGGTGGAAGGTCTCGCCGTGTCGGCCTGTGGCGTCCTGCTGGTGGGCTATCTCACCATGCTCTGGCTGGGACAACAGCGGGCCATTGAGGCCCTCAGGGCCTCGCGCCTGCGCGCCGAGGTCCTGCAAAGGGAAGCCGAAGCCGCAAGCCAGGCCAAGACCGATTTTCTGGCCGCCATGAGCCACGAGTTGCGCACGCCGATGAATGCGGTCCTGGGCGCTGCAGACCTGCTCGGGCGCACCGACCTGACCCAGGCTCAGAAGGAGCTTCTGGACATGCTGGCCGATGGCGGCTCGGTGCTGATGCATGTGCTCAACGACGTGCTGGACCTGGCCAAGATCGAGGCCGGCAAGCTGTCCATCGATCCGAGTAATACCGACGTCTATGACTTTGTCCGACGTTGCGGAGCGCTCTGGGCACCCCGGGCCGAGGATCGCGGCCTTGGCTTCCGCATCGAGATTGCCCCTGACACCCCTCAGTTCGTCAGCCTGGACGCCGCCCGGGTTGGTCAGATCATCTTCAATCTGGTGTCCAATGCCCTGAAGTTCACCGAGGAGGGCGAGGTTCGCCTGGACCTTGGCGGAGCGCCTGGCGCTGACGGCGAGTTTATCCTGCGCCTGTCAGTGACCGACACCGGCATGGGCATGTCCACCGACATCCAGTCGCGGCTGTTCACCGCCTTCCAACAGGCCGACGGTTCCATCAGCCGCAAGTTCGGCGGCACCGGTCTGGGCCTGTCCATCAGCCAGAAGCTGGCCCAGATGATGGGCGGCCAGATCACGGTCAGTTCGCAGGAAGGGGTCGGCTCGACCTTCAGCCTGACCCTGCCCTGCGCCTTGGGAACGGCTGAAGACCTCGAAGACGCCGAACAGCAGGCCGATCCCGGTGGCCTGAGACAGGCGCTGCGGATCCTTGTGGCCGAAGACAACCCGTCCAACCAGAGGATCATCGACCTGTTCCTTCGGCCCCTCGGTGCCGATGTGACTATTGTCGGAGACGGCAAGCAGGCCCTGGATGCCCTGACCACGAGCCGCTTCGACCTGGTCTTGATGGACATGCAGATGCCGGTCATGGACGGTCTGGAAGCAACCCGGGGCCTGCGCGCCTCCGGGGGACCCAATGCAGAGATCCCGGTCCTGGCCCTGACCGCCAACGTCATGGATGTCCACCGCGAGGCCTGTCGCCAGGCAGGCATGACAGGCCACATCTCCAAGCCTATCGACGCGCGCCAGCTCCTGGCCAGCGTCATCAGTGCAGTGGACGGCAGTCTGGCCAGTCGACCGGACGAAACCGAAGTCATCTCCGCCTGAGGCGCTTGCGCGGTTTCCCGATTGGGCCTTTGCTGTCCAAAACACGGAGGAACGCCAGATGAGCCAGGTCGAAACCCAGACAGACGAGGTGATCTATGAGGTCGCCGACGGTATCGCTACCATCACCCTGAACCGCCCCGAGCGGCTGAACACCATTTCCGG
>CAIYZB010000113.1 GCA_903930545.1 uncultured Alphaproteobacteria bacterium | reverse complement strand
GTTCGCAGAAGCTTCTGGGCCGCCTTGACCGGGTCATTGGCCTCGGACATCGGGTCAGACTTCGCCGCCTGCCGATCCTTCTGATAATCCCGAAACTCCTCAAGTCTCTGCTGGGCGGTCGCGGCCCCTGGCTGGGGCTGGTCAGCGCCATCGCGACGGATCTGGGCCAGAAGAAAACCCCGGGGATCGACCCGTGCCGCCGCGATCTCGCCGGGCTTCGCGCCCAGACCAAACCGGGTCACCGCGATCGCAGCGTCCAGATCTCGCTCGGCCATGTCTGACCTCCTTGCACTTTTTGGCATCACCCTCCATTGCACGCGCCAGACCCTGCGGTTCCGTCGCGGGCAGAGAGGTGAATTGTGGCCCGAGGATTTCACGAAGTCAGCGACAAGCCAAAGCGATTCTACAAGGTCGTTGATACCGTCCGTGAGCCGGAGGGTTTTGCGGTCCTGCTGGACGCCCGCTCCGTGCGATCTCCCCGGGGTGGACGCCTGCTTGTGCCCCACGAGCCCCTGGCCCAGCTGATCGCCAAGGAATGGGCCGCCCAGACCGATGTGATCGAGCTGGGCAATATGCACCTGACCCGTCTCGCCTTTACCGCCATGGAGGCCATCCCCACGGCGCGGGAGGCCATTGCTGACCAGATTGCCGACTATGCCGGGTCTGACCTGCTCTGCTATTTCGCCGAAGCCCCCTCGGAACTCGCGGTTCGCGAGTTGGCCCATTGGGGCCCTCTGCTGGACCGGGCCGAGACCGAACTGGGCCTGAAATTCCTCCGCGCCAGCGGGATCGTCCATGCGACCCAGCCGGCGGAGACTCTTGAACGGGTCCGTGACCTGGCGCTTGAGCTGGATGATTTCAATCTCGCCGGCCTGGCCTTTGGCGTCTCCCTGTTCGGCTCGACGATCCTGGCCCTGGGGCTGCACCGGGGCTGGCTGGACGGGGCGAGCGCCTATGACCTCTCGCGGCTCGACGAGGCGTTTCAGGAAGAAAAGTGGGGCATTGATGCCGAGGCCGCCGAGCGCACGGTACGTCTGCGACAGGAGGCGGTTCTGCTGGAACAGTGGTTTGCTGCGGTAAAGCCCGTCTGAGGTTTACCCTGCGCGATCTTGCGCGTCCGGCGACACCCGACTAGGCCAAGACATCAGTATGAACCGACAGGGGTTTTGACGGTGAAGCACATCCTTGCAGAGCTTGAGCGCCGGCGCGAAGAGGCCCGTATGGGCGGTGGCCAGCGTCGGATCGACGCCCAGCATGCCAAGGGCAAGCTGACGGCCCGCGAGCGCCTCGACCTCCTGCTGGATGAGGGCTCCTTCGAGGAGTTCGACATGTTCGTCGAGCATCGGGCCACGGATTTCGGCATGGCCGACAACCGCATCGCCGGGGACGGCGTGGTCACCGGCTGGGGCACCATCAATGGTCGGGTGGTCTTCGTCTTCTCCAAGGATTTCACAGTCTTCGGCGGATCTCTTTCCAACGCCCATGCCCAGAAAATCGTCAAGGTCCAGCAGCAGGCCCTGAAGATGGGGGCCCCGATCATCGGCCTGTTCGACGCCGGTGGCGCGCGGATCCAGGAAGGGGTGGACGGCCTGGCGGGCTATGCCGACATCTTCCTGCAGAACACCCTGGCCTCAGGCGTCATTCCCCAGATCAGCGTCATCATGGGCCCCT
>CAIYZB010000112.1 GCA_903930545.1 uncultured Alphaproteobacteria bacterium | reverse complement strand
GCCCGGGAAATGCTGGCCGCCTGCGAGGCCGCCCTTCCGGCCGATATCGCGGTCTGTGTGGCGGCGGTGTCTGACTGGCGGCCAGAACATGTCTCCACGACCAAGACCAAGAAGACCGTGGACGGCGCGCCGGTGGTATCCCTCGTGGAGAACCCCGACATCCTGGCCACCTTGTCGCGCCATGAGAAGCGACCGGCCCTGGTGGTGGGCTTTGCGGCCGAGACCAATGAGGTCGAGGCCTATGCCACGGCCAAGCTGGCCCGGAAGGGCTGTGACTGGATCGTGGCCAATGATGTCTCCATCGCTGGTACCATGGGGGGGGATGACAATGCCGTTGCCATTGTCACCTCAGACGGTATCCAGCGCTGGACGCGGATGGCCAAGACCGAGGTCGCCCGCAAGCTGGCCGAACGCATGGCCCAGGAGTTTTCGTGATCCCGCAGATTCCCGTTCGCCGCCTGGCCCATAATCAGGACCTGCCCCTTCCGGCCTATGAGACCCCCGATGCGGCGGGCATGGACCTGCGGGCCGCGGTGGATGAGCCCCTGACCCTGGAGCCCGGTGCCCGGATCGCCGTGCCAACCGGCCTGGCCCTGGCCATTCCCTCCGGCTTCGAGGGTCAGGTCCGGCCCCGCTCCGGTCTGGCCCTGAAATCTGGGATCACAGTCCTCAACACACCCGGTACCGTCGATGCCGACTATCGCGGCGAGGTGAAGGTCATCCTGATCAACCTGGGGGAAGAGGCCTTTGTCATCCGCCGCGGCGATCGCATCGCCCAGATGGTGATCGCCCCTGTGACCCAGTCCCACCTGACCGAGGTTGCCGATCTGGACGAGACGGCCCGGGGTGCGGGCGGCTTCGGCTCGACCGGGGCCGCCTGATCCCATGGAACTGATCCTGGTCCGCCACGGTCTGCCGGAACGCAGTGGCGAGACTTCAGACCCGCCCCTGTCCGACGAAGGTCATGACCAGGCCGCCGCCGTGGCCCGCTGGCTGGCCGCCGAACGGGTGGATGCCATCTGGTCCAGCCCCATGAAGCGGGCCATCCAGACAGCCGAACCCTTTGCACGCCACACCGGCCACACCCTTCGTCACCATGAGGGCATTGCCGAGTTCGACCGCCATTCAGGGGAATATGTCCCCATGGAACAGCTCAAGGCCGAAAACTATGAGGCCTGGAAAGCCTTTGTGGACGGCGGGCTGGATGTGGACATGGCCGGTTTCCAGGCGGAGGTGGTCGCCGCCCTGGAACAGCTGATCAGCGACCATGCCGGTCAGAGGATTGCGGTCTTCTGCCATGGCGGGGTGATCAATGTCTGGGCCGCCCACGTCCTGGGCACCCCGCCACGCCTTTTCTTTGAACCGGCCTATACGAGCATCCACCGCTTCATGTGCGCCCGCTCAGGCCAGCGAAATGTGCTCAGCCTCAACGAGACCGCTCACCTCAGGCCTTGAGGCTGAGGACGTCCATCATGTCGTAGCGACCCGGCGGGCGGCCTGCCACCCAGCGCGCCGCCTCAGCAGCACCGCGGGCAAAGAGACCGCGATCCCGGGCCGAGTGGCTGAGAGTCAGGATCTCGTCCTCGGCGGCAAAGCTCACCGAATGCTCCCCGATGATCCCGCCGCCACGCTGGACCGAGAAACCGATGGTGCCGGGTTCCCGGGGGCCGGTGATCCCGTCCCGGACCCGAACCGAGGCCTCTGCCAAGTCAACCCCGCGGCCGGAGGCGGCGGCCTCGCCCAGCATCAGGGCCGTCCCGGAAGGAGCATCCACCTTGCGACGATGGTGGGCCTCGAAGATCTCGATGTCATAGGCGTCCGGCCCCAGGGCCCGGGCCGCCTGGGCCACCAGACCCATGAGCATATTGACTCCCAGGGAGAAGTTCCCGGCCTGGACGATGGGCATGGTTGCCGCGCTGGCATCGATCTGGGCCAGATCTTCTTCCGTCAGGCCGGTGGTGCCGATGATCATGGCCACACCGCCACGGGCCGCTACCATCCGGGTCAGGGCGACGGAGGCCGCTGGGGTGGTGAAATCGATGACCACGTCACAGAGAACCAGGGCCTCTTCCACCGTGACAATGCCGGGAGCCTCCAGGCCGGGGCGGTCAAAGCGGGCCGTGACCACCATGTCGTCACGGGCACTGACGGCGGCTTCCACAGCCTGACCCATGCGCCCGAGGGCGCCGGCGATGCTGATGCGTAGGGGGGTGGACAGGACAGGCTCCGGGGTTGGAGAGGCGCTTCCCAAGGGTTGTCCCGCGTCGCGACCTTGCCGGTCAATGGAAAGCTGTGCCGGGCCTAGGTGGAATCCGTGACTGGCAAAGGCAGCGGCGCGCGTTATCAAGGGCCAACTGCGTCCGGAACGATCACCGGGCCCGAAAAGGAACGACCATGAAGCTCTATTCCTCCGCCCTCTCGCCCTTCGCCGCCCGGGCCCGCATGGCCATCTATGCCAAGAACCTGCCGGTCGAGATCCTGTCGCCTCCCGGTGGTGGCCTGAAGTCTGCCGAATATCTGGCCATCAATCCCATGGGCAAGATCCCGGCCCTGGTTCTGGATGATGGCACGGTGATCCCGGAGTCCGACACCATTGTCGAATTCCTGGCCGATGCCTTTCCGGATTCGGGCCTGCGCCCCAAGGGAGCCGAGGCCATGGCCAAGGCCCGGCTCATCGCCCGGGTGACTGAGCTCTATATCGGCGGACCGGGCTCGGCCCTGTTCGGCCAGATGAACCCGGCGACCCGCCACACCGAGACCGTGGATGTGACCTTTGCCAAGCTCCATGACGGGTTCAACTATCTGAACGTCTTCATGTCCGATGACGCCTATGCCGTTGGCGACACCATCACCACGGCAGACTGCGCCCTGGTGCCGATCCTGATGTTCCAGGGTGTTTTCGCCATGACCTTCGGCAAGGGTGACGTCATTGCACCCCACACCAAGGTCGCGGCCTATTGGTCGCGGGTCCAGAGCGATCCGGCTGCCGCCCGCGTCCTGGGCGAGATGCAGGCTGCCATGGCCGCCCGCGCTGCCGGCTAGGGCCGGTTTCTGGCCGTTCTGCCGTCTGACGGCGGGGCGGTGGGCCCTTCTATCGGGTCCAAAGGTTGTCCCGGGACGCCGGCCTCTGTAGGTTGGCGTCTTCCCATTCCGCGCCTGGCTTTAAGGATTGGCCGCTGTCATGAGCGACGCCGAAAAACGCACCTTCACCGATGAGGAAGCCCTGAGCTTCCACAAGTACCCGACCCCCGGGAAGATCGCCATTGTGCCGACCAAGCCCATGGCGACCCAGAGGGACCTCAGCCTGGCCTATTCGCCCGGGGTTGCGGTGCCGGTGCTGGCCATCGCGGCGGACCCGGAGACGGCCTACGACTATACCTCCAAGGGCAATCTGGTGGCGGTGATCTCCAACGGGACCGCCATCCTGGGTCTTGGCAATCTGGGGGCGCTCGCCTCCAAGCCGGTGATGGAAGGCAAGAGCGTCCTGTTCAAACGCTTTGCCGATGTGGACTCCGTGGATGTGGAGTGCAGTGCCACCGACCCGGACGAGATCATCACCGTCGTCAAGAATATCGGCGTCACCTATGGCGGCATCAATCTCGAGGACATCAAGAGCCCGGAATGCTTCCGCATCGAGACCGAGCTCCAGGAACTGCTGGATATCCCGGTGTTCCACGATGACCAGCACGGCACGGCCATCATCTCCTCCGCCGGCCTGATCAATGCCTGCCACATCACCGGCCGCGAGCTGAAGGATGCCAAGGTGGTCCTGGTCGGAGCCGGTGCCGCGGGCATCGCCTCCCTGGAACTGATGAAGGCCATGGGGGTCCGTCACGAGAACTGTCTCGCCGTGGACAATACCGGGGTCATCTATCGCGGTCGCTCCGAGGGCATGAACCAGTGGAAGTCGGCCCACGCCGTGGACACCGATGCCCGCACCCTGGAAGACGCCATGCGCGGCGCCGATGTTGTGCTTGGCCTCTCGGCCAAGGGCGCCATCACCCAGGACATGGTGAAGTCCATGGCTCCCAATCCCATCATCTTCGCCATGGCCAATCCCGATCCGGAAATCACCCCGGAAGAGGTCCATGCCGTGCGTCCCGACGCCATCGTCGCCACAGGGCGGTCGGACTATCCCAACCAGGTCAATAACGTCCTGGGCTTCCCCTACATTTTCCGTGGGGCCCTGGATGTGCGCGCCCGCCGCGTGAACATGGAAATGAAGATCGCCTGCGCCAATGCCCTTGCGGCCCTGGCCCGGGAAGATGTGCCGGACGAGGTGGCCGCGGCCTATCACGGCCTGCAGCTGAAGTTCGGCCCGGAATACATCATTCCGACCCCCTTTGATCCCAGGCTGATCTGGTACATCCCCCCCTTCGTGGCCCAGGCGGCCATGGATACTGGCGTGGCGCGCAAGCCCATCGCCGACATGGACGCCTACCGCGCCTCCCTGGCCCAGCGCCTCGATCCCACGGCGGGCTTCCTGCAGAAGCTTCAGGGCGTGGTCCTCAAGGGGCCCAAGAAGCGCATCGTCTTTGCCGAGGGCGAAGAGCCCAGCGTCAT
>CAIYZB010000111.1 GCA_903930545.1 uncultured Alphaproteobacteria bacterium | reverse complement strand
CGGAGGGGGCCCTAGACCTTCCTCTGACGGATCAGGCCCTCCTGGGCCACAGAGGCCACCAGCTCGCCATCCTGGGAATAGATCGAGCCGCGGATGAAGCCGCGACCGCCGGAGGCCGAGGGGCTGTCCTGCTGGTAGAGGTGCCAGTTGTTGAAGTTCACCGGCTTGTGGAACCACATGGCGTGGTCGAGGCTGGCGGACTGAAAGCCCGGGGTCTGCCAGTGGACCCGGTGGGGCCTCATCGAGGTCGAGAGCAGGTTCATGTCCGAGGCATAGGCCAGGACCACCTGCTGCATATGCTGGTCATTGCCGATGGGGGCCTTGGCGCGGAACCAGGTCTGGCTCTCGGGCTCCCGGGCCTCAGGCGGCTTGCCGTCAAAGATGCTGGTGCCGTCCACGGGGCGCATCTCGATGGGGCGGGGCTGATTGATCCACTTGTGGGCCTCGGGCGGCAGCTTGGCGAGGATCTTGGCCTGGGATTCCGCCTCTGTGGGCAGGTCGTCAGGGCCGGGGACCTTCAGCATGGGGGCCTGGTGCTCAAACCCCTCCTCGGCCACCTGGAAGGAGGCGGCGAGGTTGAAGATCTGCTGGCCGTGCTGAACGGCGATCACGCGGCGCGTGGTGAAGGAGCCGCCGTCCCGGGACCGGTCCACCTCGAAGATGATCGGCACCTTCGGATCGCCGGGGCGGATGAAGTAGCAGTGCATGGAGTGGCAGATCCGCTCGTCCACCGTCTCATAGGCCGCCAGCAGGGACTGGGCGATCACCTGGCCGCCAAAGATCCGGCCCGGCCGGTCATCGGGGCTGACACCGCGAAACAGGTTCACCTCGAGGCGCTCGAGCGCCAGGGTCTCTGTCAGGTCTTCTGGGGTTTGCATGGGGATCGACCGGCTTATGCTGCATTGCGAAGAGCGAGGACTTACGCCCTCGGCGGCGGCCCGGCAAGCTGAAGGCCACAGGATGACCTGAGGCGGAAAATGGTTCAAAAGCCCCCCATGTCCTTCGACGCCACCGTCCTGACCATGTTTCCCGAGGCCTTTCCCGGCCCGCTGGGGGTGTCCCTCATCGGCACCGCCTGGCGCGAGCATGGGCTCTGGACCCTGGAAACAGTGGACATTCGGGGATTTTCCAAGGATAAGCGCGGCTTCCTGGACGACACCCCTGCCGGGGGTGGCCCCGGACAGGTGATGCGGGCGGACGTGATCGCGGCGGCACTGGACAGTGTCGAGGCGCGGGGACGGCCGCTTTTGTACATGAGTGCCCGTGGCCGACCCCTGGCCCAGGCCCGCGTGCGTGAGTGGGCGAAGGGGCCTGGACTGATCGTCCTGGCCGGTCGCTTTGAAGGGGTGGACCAGCGGGTGCTCGACGCCCGGGGGTTCGAGGAGGTCTCCGTCGGAGACGCGGTTCTCGCCGGTGGCGAGGCGGCGGCCCTGGTGGCGATCGAGGCCTGTGTCCGGCTGGTGCCAGGGGTTCTGGGACAGCCGGAGAGTTTGAGTGAGGAAAGCTTCGAGGACGGGCTCCTTGAGCATCCGCAGTACACGCGACCGCGGACGTTCGAAGGCCATGACATCCCCGAGGTCCTGCTGAGTGGCCACCATGCCGAGGTTCGGAAATGGCGGCAGGCCCAGCGGGAATTGACGACGCAGGCGCAGCGCCCGGATCTCTGGGCAAAACGACCCGCCAAATAACAGCCAAAGGGCGTTTAAAGCCCAGTATCCAAGGACCAAACCGATGAACATGATTCAGCAGCTGGAGAAGGAAGAGGCCGATCGTCTCGCCGCTCTCCGCACCACCCCCGATTTCCAGCCGGGCGATACCGTCCGCGTCAATGTGAAGATCAAGGAAGGCGAGCGCGAGCGCGTTCAGGCCTATGAAGGTGTCTGCATTGCCCGTCAGGGTGCCGGCATCAATGAGAGCTTCACCGTCCGCAAGATCTCCTTCGGCGAAGGCGTGGAGCGGGTCTTCCCGACCTTCTCGCCCATGATCGACTCCATCGAAGTGAAGCGTCGCGGCGTCGTCCGGCGCGCCAAGCTCTATTATCTGCGTGATCGTCGCGGCAAGTCGGCCCGTATTGCCGAGCGCCAGATGTCCACCACCAAGGAATAGGTCCGAAACGGTCTATCCGACCGGACTTCAGAAACGGCGGCCCGGGCAACCTGGCCGCCGTTTTTGTTTGGGTCTCAGCTGCGGCTCTCGGCGCAGACCTGGGTCAGGGTCTCGGCCAGATGGTCAAACATCAGGCGCATGCGGCGCACGCCCTTGAGGTTCTCGTGCATGGCGATCCAGGTCTCCAGTTCGAAGCTGAAGGTGCCGGGAAGGACCTGGACCAGTCCGGATCGACGGCCCACCCGGTGCTGGCAGGCCCCGATCCCGAAACCGGCCTTCAGGGCGGCGAGCTGGGCCACATCATTGTCGGTGCGCAGGGCAAACAGGTCGCGGGTGATGGGCCTGCCGATATCCAGGCCTCCGGGCACGCTGATCTCACGGCGGTCATAGCCGATCAGGGTGTGGTCATCGAGATCGTCAAAGGTCTGTGGCACGCCACAGCGCTCCAGATAGTCCGGGGTGGCATAGAAGCCGAACTCCAGCACCCCGACCTTGCGCGCCACCAGACTGTTCTGGGTTGGCCGGGCCATGCGCACGGCAATGTCAGCCTCGCGCCGGGTCAGGTCCTCATTGTGATTGGACAGGGTCAGCTCGATATCGATGTCAGGGTGCTTGCGCCGGAAGCTGGTGAGGACATCGGGCATGACCTCGACGCCCACCACCTCGCTCACCGTCAGGCGCACCACGCCCTTGTGCCCGTCTGCGGCGCCGGACGCATCGCGGAGTGCCGTCGCTGCTGCTGCGGCCATCTCGTCCAGATGGGATCCCAGGCCGACAGCCAGGTCCGTGGGGGTCAGGCCCCGGGGGCTGCGCAGAAACAGGGGCGCGCCCAGTTGCTGCTCCAGGGCCTCGATATGACGGCCCAGGGTGGGCTGGGTCAGGCCCCGGCGGCGGGCGGCTGAGGACAGGCTACCGGTCTGGAGGACGGCGTGCAGGCTCTGATAGAGGTCCCAGGCGGGTTCGGTCATGCTTTTATGAATAGCTGATCCACACCAAACCGCAATTCTAACGGGGCTTGGGGTGGAGGAGGATGGGGCTCGTCAAGACGAGATGGAGCCTGACCCATGACCTCGCAAGTCCCCGCCACCCCCCTGGTCCTGGTTATCGGGGCGACAGGCTCATCTGGTGGCGAGATCGCGGCCGCCTTTCTCCGTCACGGCTGGCGGGTTCGGGCCCTGCACCGCGATCCCGAAGCGGGCCGTGCCGCGGCGGGGGATCTCGACCGGGCCGAGTGGGTCAAGGGCGATGCCCTGGTGGCTGCCGACGTCACGGCCGCGGCGCGGGGCGCGAAGATCATCGTCCATGCCGGCAATCCCCCCGGCTATGCCGGCTGGGCAAAATTCCTGCCCCGGATGATGGAGGCGGTGATCGCCGCCGCCCGGGCCACGGGCGCGCGGATCCTGTTTCCCGGCAATGTCTATAATTTCGGGCCCGATGCCTGGCCGCTCCTGACCGAGGTCTCCCCCCAGCACCCCCTGACCCGCAAGGGCAAGATCCGGGTCGCCCTTGAAACCCGTCTGGCCGAGGTGGCCCGCACTGAGGGCGTGCGCAGTCTCATCGTCCGGGCCGGGGATTTTTTCGGACCCCGGGCTGGATCCTCCTGGCTGACCGAGGGGCTGATCGCCAAGAACAAGCCCCTAAAGGCCGTCAATCTGGCAGGCCCGGCTGGGGCGCTGCACGACTGGGCCTATCTGCCGGACCTGGCCGAGACCATGGTCCAGCTGGCGAAGCGGGAGGCGGAGCTTGAGCCCTTTGCCGTCTTCCACCATCGCGGCCATGTCCTGACCAATGGCGAACTGGCGGATGCCGTGGAGCGGGTGGCCGGACATCGACTGGCCCGGGGCAAGGTGCCGTGGGCGGTGATCAACCTGGCCAGTCCCTTTGTTGAGATGTTCAAGGAGATGGCGGAGATGCGCTACCTCTGGACCCAGGACATCGTCATGGACAATGCCCGGCTGGTGGGCTTCCTCGGGCGCGAACCCCACACCCCCATAGACGCCGCCCTCCGCCGCACCCTTGAGGGTCAGGGCTGCCTCAAACCGGCCCTGAAACGGGCCGCCTGAGGCAAAAACCTGCGCGGGGGGCGCTGGACTTGTGGGGGTCTGAGACCCTAGATGCAGGCCATGTCCGGCAAGACCCTTTATGACAAGATCTGGGATGCTCACCTCGTCGCCGAACAGGACGGGGAAGCCATTCTCTATATCGACCTGCATCTCATCCATGAGGTCACCACCCCCCAGGCCTTTGCAGGCCTGAGAGCGGCGAAGCGCCCCGTGCGGCGACCAGACCGCACCCTGGCGGTGGCGGACCACAATGTCCCCACAGAGGGCCAGGCCCTGGGCACCGGGGCTGTGGCCGATGAGGAGGCCCGCCTCCAGCTCCAGACCCTGGAGCGCAATGTCGCCGATGCGGGGATCGAGTTCTTCCCCATGGGCGATATCCGCAATGGCATTGTCCATGTGGTGGGCCCGGAACAGGGCCGGACCCAGCCGGGCATGACCATTGTCTGCGGCGACAGCCATACCTCCACCCACGGCGCCTTCGGGGCCCTGGCTCATGGGATCGGCACCTCCGAGGTGGAACACGTCCTGGCCACCCAGACCCTGAGGGCGCGGAAAGCGAAAAATCTGAAGGTGACCATCGACGGAGTTGCGGCCCCCGGGGTCGGGGCCAAGGACTTTGCCCTGGCGGTGATCGGCAAGATCGGGACGGCCGGCGGCACCGGCTATGTCATCGAATATGCCGGCGAGGCCATCCGGGCCCTGTCCATGGAAGGGCGCATGACCCTGTGCAACCTGACCATCGAGGGCGGGGCTCGCGCCGGTCTGGTGGCCCCGGACGAGACCACCTTCGCCTATATGATGGGACGCCCCGCCGCCCCCAAGGGCGGAGCCTGGGAGGTTGCCAAGGCCTATTGGCAGACCCTGGTGAGTGATGCCGATGCGGTCTTTGATCGCGAGGTGGTGCTGGACGCCGCCGAGATCGCCCCCCTGGTCACCTGGGGCACCAGCCCGGAGGACGTGATCGCCATCACCGATCTGGTGCCCGATCCCGCAAGCTTTGCCACCCCCGACAAGCGGGCCTCTGCCGAACGGGCCCTGGACTATATGGGCCTGAGCGCCGGCCAGCCGATCACCGAGGCCAGGGTCGACGTGGTCTTTATCGGCTCCTGCACCAATAGCCGGATCGAGGATCTGAGGGCGGCCGCGGCCATCGTCCAGACCGCCTTCCTCAATGGTCGTCTTGTGGCCCCCCATGTGCGCGCCCTGGTGGTGCCGGGCTCGGGTCTGGTCAAGGAACAGGCCGAGGCCGAGGGCCTGGATGCCATCTTCAAGGCCTCCGGTTTCGACTGGCGCGAGCCGGGCTGTTCCATGTGCCTTGGCATGAACCCGGACCGCCTGGCCTCTGGCGAGCGCTGCGCCTCCACCTCCAACCGCAATTTCGAGGGCCGTCAGGGCCGGGGCGGCCGCACCCATCTGGTGAGCCCTGCCATGGCTGCCGCTGCTGCCATTGCCGGTCACCTGGCCGACGTCCGCGACTTCCTCTGAAGGGGTGTCCATGATCACGGGTTTTGATCACATCGCCCTGGCGGTGAATGACCTCGAGGCCACCGTGGCCAGCTATCGCGCAGTCCTGGGGCGCGAGCCCAACTGGATCGGCGGCGATGGCGGGGCCCGTCACGCCTGGTTCCAGCTGCCAAACATGGCTCTGGATATCATCACCCCCCATGGCGAGGGGGCCTTTGGCGACACCATCCGCGCCCATCTGGCCGAACATGGCGAGGGGATCTGGGCGGTGGCCTTTGCCGTGGAAGATGCCGCAGCGGCCCAAGCCATGATCGCCCGCCGGGGGATTGGCGGGACCGTTCCCGGTCCCACACGCTCTATCCATGATGACGGGCGCAAGCGCTACTGGACCACCTCGGCCCTGAAGGCGGCGGATACGGCAGGGATCAATATCCTGCTGGTGGATCCGCCCCGCAGTGGCGAACCCTGGCCTCTGTCCGAGGCTGTGGGCGATGCCGGGGCGGCCGTGTCCGAGCTGGACCATGTCGTGGTCCAGACCGCCAATTGCGACCGGGTCCTGGGGATCTGGGGGGCCAAGCTGGGTCTCGACCTGCGCCTCGACCGGTCCAATGAGCAGTGGGGGGTGCGTCAGCTCTTCTTCCGCTGTGGCACCGGGGTGGTGGAAATGGCGGCCAGCCTGAAGCGGCCAGTCAGTGACGCGCCCGACCGCTTCGGTGGCCTCGCCTGGCGGGTCACCGATGCTGTGGCCGCCCAGGCCCGGATCGCGGCGGCCGGTTTCGATGTCTCTGACGTCAAGAAGGGCCGCAAGCCCGGCACCCTGGTCTTTACGGTCCGCAATGGCACGGCCGGCGTGCCCACCATCCTCATCCAGCAGAACGCCTGAGAGCCGCCATGAAAGCCTTTACCAAGCTGGACGCCAAGCTGGCCCCTCTGCCCCTGGCCAATATCGATACCGACCAGATCATCCCCAAGCAGTTCCTCAAGACCGTGGAGCGGGAAGGTCTGGCCAAGGGCCTGTTCTATGATTTCCACTTCGATGCCGAGGGCAAGGAGAAGCCGGACTTCGTGCTCAACCGCCCGGAATTCAAATCGGCCGGGGTCCTGGTGACCGGGGACAATTTCGGCTGTGGCTCCAGCCGCGAACACGCCCCCTGGGCCCTGATGGATTTCGGGATCAGCTGTGTGATCTCCACCAGCTTTGCCGACATCTTCTTCAATAACTGCTTCCAGAACGGCCTGTTGCCGGTGGTGCTCAAGGCCGATGAGGTCGAGACCCTTATGGCCGAGGCCAAGGGTGGCAATCACATGGTCACGGTGGATCTGGAGAGCCAGACCGTGGTCTCCCCCTCCGGCAAGACCTTCCAGTTCGAGATCGACCCCAAGGCCAGGCAGAAGATGCTCCAGGGCCTGGATGCCATTGGCGAGACCCTGATCTCGGCGGTGGATATCGATGTCTATGAATCCCGCCGCGCCCTGGACCGGCCCTGGCTGGAAAAGGCATGAGCCTGGTCATAGCCGGCACCATCCGCCTGCCGCCGGAAAACCTCGAGGCCTTTCGTCCCCATATGCTGGCCATGCTCACCGCCAGCCGGGCGGAGGAGGGTTGTCTGGCCTATAGCTATGCCCAGGACGTGGCCGAACCCGGCCTGATCCGGGTCTTTGAGGTCTGGCGTGACCAGGCCTGTCTGGATGCCCACTTCCTCACCGATCATCTGGCCGCCTGGCGGGCGTCCTGGCCCGCCTTCGGGGTTTCCGACCGCCGTCTGATCGCCTACGAGACCCTGAACGACCGCCCCCTCTGAGAGAGCCTGCCATGACCGATCTTCTCCTCCTGCCCGGCGATGGCATCGGCCCCGAGGTGACGGCCCAGGTGCGCCGGGTGGCCGAGGCCCTGACCCCCGACCTGAAGATCGAGGAACGGCTGTTTGGCGGCTGTTCCTATGATGCCCATGGGGTGCCCCTGACGGACGAGACCCTGGCCACGGCCAAGGCGTCCCGCGCCGTGCTCATGGGGGCCGTGGGTGGCCCGCAATGGGTGGGAACCCCCCGGGACAAGCGCCCCGAGGCGGGTCTGCTGAACCTGCGGGCCGGCATGGAGGTCTTTGCCAATCTGCGCCCGGCCCTGTGTTTCCCGGCCCTGGCCGATGCCTCCAGCCTGAAGCGCGAGCTGGTCGAGGGCCTGGACATGATGATCGTCCGGGAACTCACCGGCGGCATCTATTTCGGCTCGCCCCGCTTCATCGAGGACTTGGCCGAGGGCGGGCGTCGCGCCGTGGACACCCAGGTCTATACGACCATGGAGATCGAGCGGGTGGCCCGGGTGGCTTTTGAACTGGCCCGGGGCCGGCGCAACAAGGTCCACTCCGCCGAGAAATCCAATGTGATGGATTCCGGCCTGCTCTGGCGCGAGGTGGTCACCGACCTTCACGCCCGCGACTATGCCGATGTCGAGCTGGAACACATCCTGGCCGACAATGCCGCCATGCAGATCGTCAAGAACCCCAAGCAGTTCGACGTCCTGGTCACCGACAACCTGTTCGGCGACATCCTGTCCGATGCCGCGGCCCAGCTTACCGGATCCCTGGGCATGCTGCCTTCGGCGGCCCTGGGGGTGGCGGGCAAGCCGGGCCTCTATGAGCCGATCCACGGCTCTGCCCCCGATATCGCCGGTCAGGGTGTGGCCAATCCCCTGGCCGCCATCCTGTCCTTCGAGATGGCCCTGCGCTGGTCCCTGGACCGGGCCGAAGCCGCCGACCAGCTCTATGCCGCCGTCGTCCGTGCCCTGGACGACGGAGCCCGGACCCGCGATCTGGGGGGTAGTCTGACGACCGTCCAGATGGGCGATGCCGTCCTGAAGGCGATCTGAGACCATGCGGGCCCTGCTGTTCCGCGCCGCCCTCGAGCGGATCTCCGGTCGTCTGGCCACCCTGGCCCCCGATCTCGAGGTCGTGGTTCTGGAGCCTGATGGTCGCCTGACCCTCAAGGGCGAGACCCTGACGGGGGAGGCTGATCCGGAGGTGCTCTGGCTGAGCCGGGATGCCCTGGGTCCCCAACTGACGGACTTCATGGGTCACCTGTCGGCGGCCAAGCGGGCCCGCTGGGTCCAGACCGCTATTGCTGGCCTGGACCATCCGGTCTGGACGCCCCTGGCGGATCCGCGTCTGCAGGTCTCCAACTCCTCCGCCCAGGGCCCGGCCATTGCGGAATATGTCACCATCCATGCCCTCAGCCTGCTGCATCCCATTGCCGAGACGGCCCGGCATCAGGCCAATCATGCCTGGAAACGGGTGGACTTCCGCGAGGTGGCCGAGACCCGCTGGCTGATCATCGGCTTTGGCAATATCGGCCAGGAAATCGCCCGCCGGGCCCGGGCCTTTGGCGCGGCCATCGAGGTGGTGCGTCGGTCTGATGCCCCCCATGAACTCGCCGACCAGATCTCCAGCCAGGCCGACCTGCCGCAACGCCTGCCCCATGCCGATGTCGTGGTCCTGGCCTGTCCCCTGACCGAGGCCACCCGGGACATGGCTGATGCCGCCTTTTTCGCGGCCATGAAGCCCGGCTCCATCCTGATCAATATCGGCCGGGGCGGACTGGTGGACGAAGACGCCCTGAGGGTCGCCCTGGACCAGGATCGTCCCGCCCATGCCGTTCTGGATGTCTTCCGCACCGAACCCCTGCCGACGGACAGCTGGATCTGGGATCACCCGAAGGTCCGCATGACCCCCCACAGCTCCAATCGCGGCTCCCTCACCGGAGATCGCGGCGACCAGCTCTTCCTCGACAACCTGGCCCGCCAGGCCGGCACCGTGGTGGAACAGTCATTTCGCGACTCCGCGACTCCGCTGCCGGCGCCGAAGATCGAGCGCGCCGAGGCGCCCGTCCTCGAGCTTCTGGCGGAAGCCCTGACGGGCCAGCCCGTTGCGCTGGATTTCAACCAACAGGGCTGCTGGGCCGTGCTTAATCGCCATGACGCGAACGCGAAGGCCAGCCTTGCCGCTTCCGGCGGGGCGGTTTTTGTCTTCGGCAGCGGAGGGATGT
>CAIYZB010000110.1 GCA_903930545.1 uncultured Alphaproteobacteria bacterium | reverse complement strand
GGGAATGACGCATCAGATCCTCCTAAAGCAAGAGATCATTGGAGGGCGCAGGCCTGACCAAGGCAAGCGCCCGTTGCGCCCATGCCCCCGGACCGCTATCTCAGCCTCAAAATCCTACACAACCACAAGCGAGTGCGGACGCCCCATGGCGCAGCAGTACATTTTCCAGATGCAGGGCCTGACCAAGGCCTTTCCAGGCGGCAAGAAGGTGTTCGAGAACATCTGGCTGTCCTTCTATTCGGACGCCAAGATCGGGGTGGTCGGGGTCAACGGCTCGGGTAAGTCGACCCTGCTGAAGATCATGGCCGGCATGGACAAGGAGTTTGTCGGCGAGGCCAAGGCCGCTGACGGCACCAAGATGGGCTATCTGGAACAGGAGCCCAAGCTGGACGACAGCCTCGATGTCTGGGGCAATGTCATCGCCTGGTGCGAGGAAAAGAAGATCTTCGACGACTATAATGCCGTCGCTGCCAAGCTGGGCGAGGACTATACCGACGAGCTGATGGAAGAGATGACGGCGCTCCAGGAAAAGCTGGACGCTGGCGACCTCTGGGACATCGACAGCCGCATCGAAATGGCCATGGACGCCCTGCGCTGTCCGGCCAATGACTCCGATGTTTCCAAGCTGTCCGGCGGTGAGCGCCGCCGCGTCGCCCTGGCCCGCCTGCTGCTGTCCAAGCCCGACATGCTGCTGCTGGACGAACCCACCAACCACCTGGACGCCGAGAGCGTCGCCTGGCTGCAGCACCACCTGGAAAACTTCCCCGGCTGCGTCATCCTGGTGACCCACGACCGCTACTTCCTGGATCAGGTGACCAAGTGGACCCTGGAACTCGATCGCGGCAAGGGCATCCCCTACGAAGGCAACTATTCCGGCTGGCTGGAACAGAAGGCCAAGCGCACCGCCCAGGAAGCCAGCGAGGAAGCCGGCAAGAAGCGCACCATCGACCGCGAACTGGAATGGGTCCGCTCCTCGCCCTCAGCCCGGCGTTCCAAGTCCAAGGCCCGTCTCGCGGCCTTTGACGAGCTGGTCAACGAGGCCGAGCGCGCCAAGCAGACCTTCGCCCAGATCCAGATCCCGCCCGGCCCGCGCCTGGGCAATGTGGTCATCGAGGCCGAGAACCTGGAAAAGGCCTATGGCGAAAAGCTGCTGTTCAAGGACCTGGACTTCAAGCTGCCCCCCGGCGGCATTGTCGGGGTCATCGGCCCCAACGGGGCCGGCAAGTCGACCCTGTTCAAGCTGATCACCGGCCAGGATCAGGCTGATGAGGGCTCGATCCGCGTCGGCGAGACCGTCAAGCTCTCCTATGTGGACCAGAGCCGCGACAGCCTGGATTCCAGCAAGAACGTCTGGGAGGAAATCTCCGGCGGTCTGGACATCATGAAGGTCGGCAATCGCGAAATCCCCAGCCGGGCCTATGTCGGTTCCTTCAACTTCAAGGGCGGAGACCAGCAGAAAAAGGTCGGCCTGCTCTCAGGTGGTGAACGCAACCGCGTCCATCTGGCCAAGACCCTGGCCTCTGGCGGCAATGTCATCCTCCTCGACGAACCGACCAACGACCTGGACGTGGAAACCCTGCAGGCCCTGGAAAGCGCCCTTGAGGACTTCCCCGGCTGCGCCGTGGTCATCAGCCACGACCGCTGGTTCCTGGATCGCCTCTGCACCCACATCCTGGCCTTCGAGGGCGACAGCCATGTGGAATGGTTCGAGGGCAATTTCGAAGCCTATGAGGAAGACAAGAAGCGTCGCCTCGGGGCCGACAGCCTGATCCCGCACCGGCTGAAGTTCCAGAAGTTTACCCGTTAAACTCTCCGGGGCTTGCCTTGCCCTAGGTCAGGTCAAATATGGAGGACTCTCAAAGCTTAGGGAGACCTCGACATGCGTCTGATCAGTGACACGGTTGAAGTGGGTGGCGTCAAGGGACCGGCCAACAAGCCGATCTATCCGGTCTCCCCCGTTGAACTCTGGAATCCCGAGGTCTTCACCAAGGGCCCGCCCATGGATCTGTTCGCACGGCTGCGGACGGAATCCCCCGTGGCCTGGAATGACGAGCCCGGCGATCGTCCCGGTTTCTGGTCTGTGACCGGATACAAGGACGTCATGCAGGTCAATGCGGACTTCGAGACCTTCTCCTCCCAGAAGGGCGGCATCCTGATGTCGCACCAGCGCTCGGAAATGCAGCTGGCCCGGGCCTCCCTGGACGGCATGATCAATATGGATGCTCCGAACCACATGCAGCTGCGCATGGAGCACATGCCCTATTTCACCCCGGCCTATCTGCGGGGCCTGACCGAGCGGGTGGAGGGCGAGGTGACCCGCCTGCTGGACGCCATGGCCGGGCAGGGGCGCTGTGATCTGGTCACCGCCCTGTCCTCGCAACTGCCGCTCTTCACCCTGTGCGAGATCCTGGGCGTGCCGGTGGAGGACCGTCCCAAGTTCCTCACCTGGATGCACTATCTCGAAATGGCCAATTCCTTCGCCGCCGAGCGCAGCGGGGCCACGGGCGGAGGCCTCGAAGGGGCCGCTGCCGATCTGCCGCCGGAATTGAAGATGTTCCTGGATGCCTTCCAGGCCGCGGTGGCCGAGATGTTCGAATATGGCCGCCACATGCTGCACAAGCGCCGCCTTGACCCCCAGCCCGACCTGATGAGCGCCATTGCCCGGGCCCAGGTGGATGGCGAGCTGCTGGCCGATGAGTATCTCGACGGCTCCTGGCTGCTGATCGTCTTTGCCGGCAATGACACCACCCGCAACACCATCTCGGGGGCCATGGAGCTCTTGACCCAGTTCCCGGACCAGAAGGCCAAGCTCCAGGCCCGTCCGGAGCTCATGCCCAATGCGGTCAACGAGATCATCCGTATGGTCAGCCCGGTCATCTATATGCGCCGCACCGCCACCCGCGATGTGGTGGTGGGCGGTCAGCAGATCGCCGAGGGCGAGAAGGTGATCATGTATTACGGCTCGGCCAATCGCGATCCGTCGGTCTTTGCCAATCCCGACCAGTTCGACATCGAACGCGCCAATGCCGACAAGCACATCGCCTTCGGCTATGGGCCCCATACCTGCATCGGCAAGCGGGTGGCCCAGCTGCAGCTGGAAGCGGTCTATCGCCAGATCCTGACCCGCTTCCCGGACATCCGCCAGTCGGGCCCCAAGGACGTGGCCGCCAACAACTTCGTCTATGCCATCCGCTCCATGCCGGTGGAATTCACCCCCGCCGCCTAACCCTCCATGGTCCTGACCTTCCTCAAGGGGGAGGCCAGGACGATGAGCGGGGCGATGAACAGACCGCAGACCCCGATCATCAGGGTCTCGCGGGTGCCTATGGCTGCGGCGAGGGAACCCCCCAGCAGGGAACCCACCACCACCGTGCCCCCGGCCACGGCCTGGAAGGCCCCGCCCACCCGGCCCAGGACCTCCTGGGGCAGAAGGGACTGTCTCAGGCTGCCGGCCAGGACGGCTGAGGCCACCCCGAACCCGTCGCCGCCCAACTGTGACAGGATCAGAAAGGTCATGCCGCCTGCGGGGTCTGCGGGGGCGAGGGGAATGAGCAGGGCGGATCCGGCCCCGAGGATCGAGGCCGCGATGATGGCCGGCCCCACGCCGACCATCCGGGTCAGGGCCGGGGCGATGAAGGCCCCGCCCAGGGCCCCCAGCCCTCCGAAGGCAATGGTCACCCCCAGCTGGCTGGTGGTCAGGCCCAGAACCTTGACGGCGAACAGGATGTAGAGGGCTGCGAAGAAGCCATAGAAGACCCCGTTGCTGGCCCCGGCGAGGAAGAGGGCGCGGATCCTGGGATCATGCCAGCCGAGCCTGATCCCTTCGGTCACCTCCCGATACCAGACCTGTGGAGGCTCCGGGATCGGGGGCGGCTCCTTCGAACGGATCGTCCCCAGCATGACCGCCGAGGCGAGATAGGTCGCGGCATTGACCGCCAGGGCGATGGGGGCGGTGAGAACCTGGAACAGCAGGCCAGCCACCGCTGGGCCGCCGATCTCGGCCACGGACTCAGTCGTGGCCAGTTTGGAATTGCCTTCCACCAGGGCCTCGGTGCCGATCAGGCCGGGGAGATAGGCGTGGTCGGCCATGTTGAAGAGGACGCTGCTGGCCCCCACCAGAACGGCGGCGGCGAACAGGTGCCAGATACTGAGGGCTTGAAGCCAGGCCGCCACCGGGATGGTCAGGATGACGGCGGCCCGGAACAGGTCGGTCCAGACCATGACCGGGCGACGCGCCATGCGATCCACCGCGCCGCCGCCGGCCAGGCCTACGATGAGGGCCGGACCGGAGGACAGTGCGGCCAGGATCCCGAGGGTGCCGGGACTGGCACCGAGGCTCAGGACCGCCACCATGGGCAGGCCCTCGCGGGTGATGCGGGCCCCCAGGCTGGAGACGGTCTGGGCGGACCAGAGGCGCATGAAGTCGGGGTGCCGCCAGAGGCTGGCCTTGCTGGAAGACATGGATTGTCCGGTCGATGGGGTGGG
>CAIYZB010000109.1 GCA_903930545.1 uncultured Alphaproteobacteria bacterium | reverse complement strand
TCCACCGCTTCGCGGTCCCCCTCCCCCAGAGGGGGAGGACTGGCTCCTGGCTAATTGCTCCCCCTCCGGGGGAGCTGTCGGCGAATGCCGACTGAGGGGGCCGACTCAGAGCCCCAGGGACTTCCGCGCCGTTGCAATCCCATAGGCCAGGACATCGGCCTCGTAAGCCTCCGCAGCTCCAAATCCCCAGACGGGTCCAGGCCAGGCCGGATCATCGCCCCGACGGCCCACCACGTGGACATGGAGCTGGCGGGTAATATTGCCCAGGGCCCCGACATTCAGCTTCTCAACACCCAGCCCCATGGCCAGACCCAGGGCACGTACGGCGACGCCGGCCCGGACGATCTCGGTTATCAGCTGGTTTCGATCGATAGGTCCGAGGTCCTCCAGTTCCCTCAGCTTGTTCCCTCGCGGGATCAGGACCAGCCAGGGATAACGGGCATCGGTCTGGAGGCGGACGTGACACAGGGCCAGGTCACCAACAGCCTCCGAGGTGGCGATAAAGGCAGGATCGATGGGGAACATGGGCCAAGCCTGGACCGGCCGCGGGCCTCAGGCAAGTCCGGGGCGGGCAAGATGCGGCATTGCAGCGGACAGGGCAGATGCGTTACGCACCCCGCGACCCCTTTTTCGTGCTCACCCCAACTGGAGCCAACCCATGGCCACGAAGTCCCCGATCCGCGTTGCGGTCACCGGCGCCGCCGGCAATATCGGTTATGCCCTGCTGTTCCGCATCGCCTCGGGCGAAATGCTCGGCAAGGACCAGCCGGTCATCCTCCAGCTTCTGGAAATCCCCGCCGAGGGCCCGCAGAAGGCCCTGAAGGGCGTGGCCATGGAACTGGAAGACTGCGCCTTCCCCCTGCTGCAGGACATGGTTCTCACCGACGACGCCAATGTCGCCTTCAAGGACGTGAACTGGGCCCTGCTGGTGGGCTCCAAGCCCCGCGGCCCCGGCATGGAACGTGCCGACCTGCTCAAGGACAATGGCAAGATCTTCATCGCCCAGGGCAAGGCCATCGACGCCGTGGCCGCTGACGATGCCCGGGTCGCCGTGGTCGGCAATCCCTGCAACACCAATGTGATGATCGCCGCCGCCCAGGCAAAGCGCCTGCCGGTGGATCGCTTCACCGCCATGGTACGCCTGGACGAGAACCGTGGCCGCGCCCAGCTGGCCAAGAAGGCCGGGGTCTCGATCAACGAGGTCACCGACCTGTTCATCTATGGCAACCACTCCCCCACCATGTTCGCCGACTTCACCCACGCCAAGATCGGCGGCAAGGCGGCGGCTGAGGTGATCGGTGATGAGGCCTGGCTGAAGAACGACTACCTGCCCACCGTCGGCAAGCGCGGCGCGGCCATCATCGAGGCCCGGGGCCTGTCCTCTGCCGCCTCGGCTGCCAATGCCCTGATCGACCACGTCCATGACCTGACCACCGTCGGCAAGGTCCATTCCGTGGCCGTGAAGTCCGAGGGCCGCTATGGCTTCAATCCCGATGTCTGGGCCGGTATGCCGGTCCGTACCACGGAAACCGGCTATGAGGTCCTGACCAGCTACGAAATGGACGATTTCGCCAAGTCGAAGATCGCTCTCACCAACGAAGAGCTGGTCGGCGAGCGCGAGACCGTCAAGGACATGCTGGGCTGATCCATGCTGGGCCCCATCCTCGAGACTGACCGCCTCATCCTGCGCCCGCCGCAGGCTGAGGATTTCGAGGCCTGGGCCGTCTTTGCCGCTGATCCGGTGGCCGCCGAGCACCTCGGCGGTCCCCAACCCCGCCCTGTCGCCTGGCGCGGCATGGCCACCGTCATCGGGGCCTGGAGCCTGAGGGGCTTCAGCATGTTTTCCGTGATCGAAAAGGCCAGCGGTGACTGGGTGGGGCGCCTTGGGCCCTGGCAGCCCGAGGGCTGGCCCGGCACCGAGGTCGGCTGGGGCATTGCCCGGGACCACTGGGGCAAGGGCTTTGCCACCGAAGGTGCCATCGCCACCATAGACTGGGCCTTCGACCAGTTCGGCTGGGATGAAGTGATTCACACCATCGATCCGGCCAATGTGAATTCACAGGCCGTGGCCCGACGCCTGGGCTCCACCATTCTTCGCACCGCCGAAATGCCCCCGCCCTTTGCGGGTCAGGTCCTCGACGTCTGGGGCCAGAGCCGCGAGGCCTGGCGCGCGCGGTCGCGCTGAGAGCCCGCTCTCAGATCCAGCCCAGATCGCGGATGATCTTGGCATAGGTCCGGCTGACCGGGACCTCCGAGCCGTCCTTCAGGACCAGGGTCGCACGACCATCCCCGCGCCGGGCGTCGGCTATGGCGTCCCGGGCCACCCACCAGGAGCGGTGCACCTGGGTGCCCTCGATCCCCGCCAGCTCCTCCACCGCATCGGCCAGACGCATCAGGATCAGGTCCTGACCTTTGGAGGTATGGAGCCGCAGATAGTGGTCCTCGGCCTCCACGGCCCAGATCTCGGCTCCGCGAAGTTTCAGGGGCAGACGCTCCAGGAACCGGACCGTCGCCGCGACCGGGGCCTCCGTCTGGACCACCACAATGCGGGGGCGGTTCAGAAAAGCCGCCACCAGGGAGCTGACCACACAGATCACGCTGGAATAGGCGATGTAGCCGAAAAGCTCCTCGCTCTCGGGGCCGGACTTTTCGAGCCAGGACGAGAACAGCCAGACATAGGCCCCCATGGGCGGGGTCATGAGAATCCCGCCGGTCAGGCCCGTCAGCCACAGATGTCTGGAGACCAGGGGAATACGGGTGGCCAGGGTGAAGGTCCCCATGCCCAGGGCTGCGCCGCCGGCTGCAATGGCGATCATATAGAGGCTGCGGGGCAGGAAGGGCACATTGTCGGTCCCGAAGGCTCCGACGAAGCTGAGGAAAAGGCCGACCCCGATCGCCACCAACAGGGTACGCCCCACGGCCCGCCGGGGCATGGCCATTGGCGCATCGTGAATGGAGACGGCCGGCGTTTCGCGCAGGGGCTCTGTCATCCGACGCAATCGGAGCTGCGCATGATCAGATCGTCCCCCACACCGGTTTCCAGACAAGGGGGCTGCCCCGCACCGCCCCTGATACCGGAGATAATCGATGTCGCTGAATTCGCCAATTCAAGCCCGTTTCGCAAACCTGCCCGGCTGGATCATCGGAACTGCCATTTTCGGCCTGGTGGCTGTGGCGGTCGCGCCCTTTTCCGGAGGCATCGGGCGGGCCCTGATGGATGTCAGGCCCCACGCCCCGGACATGACCCTCTGGGCGGGGGTCAGCCCGGTGATCAAGATCCACCTCTTCACAGCTCTTGGTGCCCTGGGCCTGGGGGCTGTCCTGATGCTGGTGCGCAAGGGTCGCACCTTCCACCGGGCGGCGGGCTGGGCCTGGGTGAGCCTGGTGGCGGTCGTGGCAGGGTCCTCGATCTTCATCACCGAGCTGAACCACGGCAAATGGTCCCTGATCCACCTGGTGACCGCCTGGACCCTGCTGGTGCTGCCAATCGCGGTGATCGCGGCCAAGCGTCACAAGGTGGTCGCGCATCGCAAGACCATGATGGGACTCTTCTACGGGGGATTTGCCATCAACCTGATCGTAGCCTTCCTGCCTGGGCGTCTGCTCTGGAACCTGTTCTTCTGAATTCGTGCAAACGCCCCGCAGTTTCGCTTGCGGGGCGTTTTTCTGCCTGTGGCGCGGTTGCCACGGGACGGGGCCGCACCTATAAACCGGCCCCGTAGCCGCACCGGGCCGGCCTTCAAAACACACGCGATTCGCGACCTCATGAACATTCACGAGCATCAAGCCAAGGCCGTCCTCTCCGAGTTCGGCGTAGCTGTTCCGCGCGGCTTCGCCGCCTTCACCGTCGAAGAGGCCGTCGAGGCCGCGACCAGGCTGGGGGGGCCGGTTTTCGTCGTAAAGTCGCAGATCCACGCTGGCGGCCGCGGCAAGGGCAAGTTCGAGGGTCTCGGCCCCGACGCCAAGGGTGGCGTCCGGGTGGTCAAGTCCGTCGAGGACGTCAAGACCAATGCCACCGAAATGCTGGGCCGGGTCCTGGTGACCCACCAGACCGGGCCCAAGGGCAAGCAGGTCAACCGCCTCTATATCGAGGAAGGCGCCGCCATCGCCCGGGAGCTCTATCTCTCCCTGCTCGTGGATCGTGATTCCAGCCGGGTCTCTGTCGTGGCCTCCACCGAGGGCGGCATGGACATCGAAGAGGTCGCCCATTCGACCCCGGAAAAGATCATCACCTTCTCCATCGACCCCGCCACGGGCGTCTGGCCGAACCACGGCCTGCGCCTGTCCAAGGCGCTCGGCCTGAAGGGCGACCTGGCCAAGCAGGCCGGCAAGCTGCTCGGCCAGCTCTACAAGGCCTTCCTGGCCAAGGACATGGCCATGCTCGAGATCAACCCCCTGATCGTCACGGCTGACGACCAGCTACGGGTCCTGGACGCCAAGGTCTCCTTCGATCCCAATGCCCTCTATCGTCACCCCGACATCCGCGAGCTGCGGGACGAGTCGGAAGAGGACCCCAAGGAGATCGAGGCCTCAAAGTTCGACCTGTCCTATATCGCCCTCGACGGCGAGATTGGCTGCATGGTCAACGGGGCCGGTCTGGCCATGGCCACCATGGACATCATCAAGCTCTACGGGGCTGAGCCCGCCAACTTCCTGGATGTCGGCGGCGGCGCTGACGAGGCCAAGGTCACGGCGGCCTTCAAGATCATCATGGCCGATCCCAATGTGAAGGGGATCCTGGTCAATATCTTCGGCGGCATCGCCCGCTGTGACGTCCTGGCCAATGGTGTGGTCAATGCCGTCAAGCAGGTCGGCCTGTCGGTGCCCCTGGTTGTGCGCCTCGAAGGCACCAATGCCGAGCTCGGCAAGAAGATCATCAATGAGAGCGGGCTGAACGTCATTGCGGCGAACGACCTGTCCGATGGCGCGGAAAAGATCGTCAAGGCCGTGCGGGGGGCCGTCTAATGTCCATCCTTATCGGTAAAGAAACCCGGGTCATCTGCCAGGGCATCACCGGTGCCCAGGGCACCTTCCACTCTGAACAGGCCATGGCCTATGGCACCAAGATGGTCGGGGGCGTGACCCCCGGCAAGGGTGGCCAGACCCATATCGGCCTGCCGGTGTTCGACACGGTCGGTAAGGCCGTCCGCGAGACCGGGGCCGATGCCTCGGTCATCTATGTGCCGCCGCCCTTCGCGGCTGACTCCATTCTCGAAGCCATCGAGGCCGAGATCCCCCTGGTGATCTGCATCACCGAGGGCATCCCTGTGGCCGACATGGTCCAGGTCAAGCGGGCCCTGTCGGGTTCCAAGACCCGCCTCATCGGGCCCAACTGCCCCGGCGTCCTGACCCCGGAAGCCTGCAAGATCGGCATCATGCCGGGAAATATCTTCCGCAAGGGCTCTGTGGGTGTTGTTTCCCGCTCCGGCACCCTTACCTACGAGGCCGTGTTCCAGACCTCTCAGGTTGGCCTTGGCCAGACGACGGCCGTGGGTATCGGTGGTGACCCCGTCAAGGGCACCGAATTCATCGATATCCTCGACATGTTCCTGAAGGACCCGGAAACCGAGTCGATCATCATGATCGGTGAAATCGGGGGTTCGGCCGAAGAAGCCGCTGCCGAGTTCATTAAAAATTCAGCAACCAAGAAGCCTATGGTCGGCTTCATTGCTGGTCGTACTGCACCGCCCGGGCGGCGCATGGGCCATGCAGGGGCGATCATCTCCGGCGGCAAGGGTGGCGCTGAGGACAAGATCGCGGCGATGGAGGCAGCGGGGATCCGCGTGTCGCCCTCGCCGGCGAAACTGGGGGAAACCCTCCTGGACGTCCTGAAGGGCGCCTGAGGGCGACACATTCTAGCGTAGGGCGGTCCCGCTCGGCTCCTCTTTCAGAAGCTCCGCGGGTCCTGGCCCGGGAAGCAGGCGGATATGGCGGACGATGCGGGTCTGATCAATCAGGTGATGGCGGAGACCTCGTTCCTCTATGGAGGAAACGCAGGCTTCGTCGAGGACCTCTATGCCCGATGGGCGGCAGACCCCAATGCGGTGGAGCCGTCCTGGCGGGCTTTCTTTGCCTCCCTTCAGGACCGGGCCGAAGAGGTCAAACGGGCGGCTGAAAAGCCGGCCTGGACCCCTCACCGCGCGCCCCAGGCCCGTCCCGACTGGCTCTCAGCCATTGATGGTCTTTGGCCGGCCGTAGAGGCCAAGGTCGAAAAGAAGATCGAGGCCCGCGCCCCGGCCACCGCCTCGCCGGAAGCCATTCGCGCGGCGACCCTGGATTCCCTGCGCGCCATCATGATGATCCGGGCCTACCGGATGCGCGGTCACCTGAGGGCCAATCTGGACCCCCTGGGCATTGCCATTCCCCCCGGTGACGCCTCCGAGCTGGACCCGTCCTCCTACGGCTTTTCGGAAGCCGACTTTGACCGGCCTATCTTCCTGGACTTCGTGCTCGGGCTGGAAACCAGCACCCTTCGCGAAATCCTCGCCATCCTGAAGCGCACCTACTGCAACGATGTCGGTGTGCAGTATATGCACATCTCCGATCCGGCCCAGAAGTCCTGGCTTCAGTCGCGGATCGAGGGGCGCGACAAGGAGATCATCTTCACCAAGGAGGGCAAGGTTGCCATCCTGAAGAAGCTGATCGAGGCCGAAGGCTTCGAGCGCTTCCTGCACAAGCGCTTCCCTGGCACCAAGCGCTTCGGCCTGGATGGCGGCGAGGCCATGGTTCCGGCCCTGGAACAGATCATCAAGCGCGGCGGGGCCCTTGGGGTCCGTGACATCGTCATCGGCATGCCGCACCGGGGACGTCTGAACGTCCTGGCGGCGGTGATGGCCAAGCCCTATCACGTGATCTTCCACGAATTCCAGGGTGGCTCGACCCTGCCCAGCGACGTGGAAGGCTCCGGCGACGTCAAGTACCACATGGGCGCATCCTCGGACCGCGCCTTTGACGGCAACAGTGTTCACCTGTCCCTGACGGCCAATCCTTCCCACCTGGAAATCGTCAATCCGGTGGTTCTCGGCAAGGCCCGGGCCAAGCAGGCCAATACCCTGCGCCAGACCCCCGACAGTGGTCGCACCCACGTCATGCCCCTGCTGCTGCACGGGGACGCGGCCTTTGCCGGCCAGGGCGTGATCGCCGAGTGCTTCACCATTTCCGGGGTGAAGGGCTATCGCACCGGCGGCACAGTCCACTTCATCGTCAATAACCAGATCGGCTTCACCACCGCCCCGGCCTTCAGCCGTTCATCTCCCTATCCTTCGGATGTGGCCCTGATGGTCGAAGCCCCCATCTTCCACGTCAATGGCGACGACCCCGAGGCCTGTGTCTATGTGGCCAAGGTGGCCACGGAGTTCCGCCAGCAGTTCGGCAAGGACGTGGTCATCGACATGTTCTGCTATCGCCGGTTCGGTCACAATGAGGGTGACGATCCGACCATGACCTCGCCCTTGATGTACAAGAAGATCAAGGACCACCCCACCACCCGCGAACTCTATACCCGCCAGCTGGTGGGCGAGGGCGTGGTGACCCAGGAAGAGGTCGACGGTCTGATCAAGACCTTTGACGACTTCCTGGATTCCGAGATGGAAGCCGGCAAGTCCTACAAGGCCGACAAGGCCGACTGGCTGGACGGGGCCTGGGCGGGCCTGGCCCTGCCCGAAGGTGATGATCGCCGCGGGGACACCTCGGTTCCCCTTCAGAAGCTGCTGGATCTGGGCCTCAAGATCACCCAGGTGCCGGAACGCATCGATATCCACAAGACCGTCAAGCGGGTCATCGAGGGCCGCCGCACGGCCATCGAGACCGGCGAGGGTCTGGACTGGTCCACTGGCGAACATCTGGCCTTTGCCAGCCTGCTGGACGAGGGCTTCCCCGTCCGCCTGGCCGGTCAGGACAGTGTGCGCGGCACCTTTGTCCAGAGACACTGCGACTTCATCGACCAGACTACCGAGGAGCACTATACCCCGCTCCAGAACCTGCGTCCCGGTCAGGCCCATTTCGAGGTCATCGACTCCGCCCTGTCCGAAGAGGCGGTGCTGGGCTTTGAATACGGCTTCTCCTTGGCCGACCCCAAGACCCTGGTCCTGTGGGAAGCCCAGTTCGGCGACTTCGCCAATGGTGCCCAGGTGGTCATCGACCAGTTCATCTCCTCGGGCGAACGCAAGTGGCTGCGGATGTCGGGCCTGACCCTGCTCCTGCCCCATGGCTATGAGGGCCAGGGTCCGGAACACAGTTCCGCGCGCCTGGAGCGCTTCCTCCAGCTCTGCGCCGAGGACAATCTGCAGGTGGTCAACTGCTCGACCCCGGCCAACTATTTCCACGTCCTGCGTCGTCAGATGCGCCGGGAGTTCCGCAAGCCCCTGGTCGTCATGACGCCCAAGTCCCTGCTGCGGCACAAGAAGGCGGTCTCGCGGCTCACCGACCTGGCGGAGGGTTCCTCCTTCCACCGCGTCCTGCACGATGATGCCGAGCGCAAGATCAATACCAGCATCGAACTGGCGGCCCCGGACCAGATCCGCCGCGTCGTTCTCTGCTCCGGCAAGGTCTATTACGACCTGCTTGAGGCCCGGGAAGAGCGCGGAATCAATGACATCTACCTGATGCGCCTGGAGCAGTTCTATCCCTGGCCGGTGAAGTCCCTCAGCACCGAGCTGTCGCGCTTCCCCAATGCCGAGCTGGTCTGGTGCCAGGAAGAACCCAAGAACATGGGTGGCTGGACCTTTGTCGATCCCTGGCTCGAGCTCACCCTGGATCGTCTGAAGATCAAGGCCAAGCGCGCTCGCTATGTCGGTCGTCCGGCCTCGGCCTCCACCGCCGCTGGCCAGATGAGCCGTCACAACAAGGAACTGCAGACGTTCCTCGCCGAGGCTCTGGCCTAGACACCCCCGGCCGATCCACCCGATGGCCCGCAAGAACAGGTAAGGAAGACTTTCAAATGGCCGACATCATGACCCCCACCCTGGGTGAGTCCGTCACCGAAGCCACGGTGGCGCGCTGGGCAAAGAAGCCCGGCGAGGCCGTTCGCAAGGACGAGATCCTGGTGGAACTGGAAACCGACAAGGTCAGCCTTGAGGTTGCCGCCCCCTCTGACGGAGTCCTGAGCGAGATCCTGGCCGATGAGGGCATCACAGTGGAACCCGGTGCCATTCTTGGCCGGGTGACCGAAGGGGCTGCTGCGGCTGCCCCCGCCGCCAAGTCCGCCCCGGCCAAGGTGGAGGCCCCCGTCGCGGCCGCTCCGGCCCCGGCACCGGCACCGGTCGCTCCAGTGGCGGCGGCCCCCCTCGCCCCCTCGGCCCAGCGGATCGTTGCGGAAAACAGTCTCGATGCCTCGGCCATCGCCGGGACCGGCAAGGCCGGTCGCGTGACCAAGGGCGACGCCCTGGCCGCCCTGGAAGCCCGCGCCAATGCCCCGGCCGCCCCGGTGGCCGCCGCGGCACCCCGCGAGATCCATGCCCGCGAAGAGCGCGTGCGCATGACCCGCCTGCGCCAGACCATCGCCCGGCGCCTGAAGGAAGCCCAGAACGCTGCGGCCATGCTGACGACCTTCAACGAGGTCGACATGACCAATGTCATGGCCCTGCGCAACCAGTACAAGGATGTCTTCGAAAAGACCCACGGGGTGAAGCTCGGCTTCATGAGTTTCTTCGTGAAGGCCTGTATCCACGGCCTGAAGCAGGTCCCCGAGGTCAATGCCGAGATCGACGGCCAGGACCTGATCTTCAAGAACCACTACGATATCGGGGTTGCCGTCGGCACCGATCGCGGCCTGGTGGTTCCGGTCCTGCGCGATGCTGACACCCTGTCGCTTTCCGGCGTGGAAAAGGGCATCGGCGCCTTGGGCAAGAAGGCCCGGGACGGCGCGCTCAGCATGGATGACCTCCAGGGTGGCACCTTCACCATCTCCAATGGCGGGGTCTATGGCTCGCTCATGTCCACCCCCATCCTCAATGCCCCCCAGTCGGGCATTCTGGGGATGCACAAGATCCAGGATCGCCCCATGGCGGTCGGGGGTCAGGTCCTGATCCGTCCCATGATGTATCTGGCCCTCAGCTATGACCACCGCATCGTCGATGGTCAGGGGGCCGTGACCTTCCTGGTCCGCGTCAAGGAAGCCATCGAAGACCCGCAGCGCCTGCTGCTGGACGTCTAGGCCCCCTCCTCCTTCCCACTCCATAAGCAGAGAGCCTCATGGCCCAGTACGACGTCGTCATCATCGGGGGTGGCCCCGGGGGTTACAATGCCGGCATCCGCGCCGCGCAGTTGGGCCTGAAGGCCGCCGTGGTGGAAAACCGCGGCACCCTGGGTGGCACCTGCCTCAATGTGGGCTGCATGCCCTCCAAGGCCCTGCTCCATGCCTCGGAACTCTATGAGGCCGCCAACAAGGACTTCGCCACCCTCGGCATCGAGGTCACCCCCAAGCTGAACCTGGTCCAGATGATGGCCCAGAAGGCGGAAAGCGTGACCGCCCTGACCAAGGGCATCGAGTTCCTGTTCAAGAAAAACAAGATCGACTGGATCAAGGGCAAGGGTCGCATTGCCGGGGCCGGCAAGGTCGAGGTCACGGCCGAGGACGGCAGTGTCACCACCCTGGAGACCGCCAATATCGTCATCGCCACCGGCTCCGAACCCGCCCCTCTGCCCGGCGTCACCGTCGATCAGGTGCGGATCGTGGATTCCACCGGGGCCCTGTCCCTGCCGGAAGTTCCGAAATCCCTGATCGTCATCGGGGCCGGCATCATCGGTCTGGAACTGGGTTCGGTCTGGCGTCGCCTGGGATCGGAAGTCACCGTGGTGGAGTTCCTCGACCGGATCACCCCTGGCATGGATACCGAGACCGCCAAGACCTTCCAGCGCTCCCTGACCAAGCAGGGGATCAAGTTCAAGCTGGGCTCCAAGGTCACGGCCGCCAAGACCACCAAGTCCGGCGTCGATCTGACCGTCGAGCCCGTGGCCGGCGGCGAGGCCGAGACCCTGAGTGCCGACTATGTCCTGCTGGCCATCGGCAGGCGGCCCTATACCGAGGGCCTGGGTCTGGAGAGCGTAGGCATTGTCCCCGACAAGCGCGGCTTCCTGCCCACCGAAAATTTCCGCACCTCGGCCCCCGGGGTCTGGGCCATCGGCGATGCTATCCTGGGACCCATGCTGGCCCACAAGGCCGAGGAAGACGCCGTGGCCTGCATCGAAGCCATTGCCGGTCGCCACAGCCATGTGGACTACAACCTGGTTCCCAGCGTGGTCTATACGGCCCCGGAAGTGGCCTGGGTGGGCCAGACCGAGGAACAGCTCAAGGCTGCGGGCATTGCCTACAAGGCCGGCAAGTTCCCCTTCACCGCCAATAGCCGCGCCAAGATCAATCACGAGACCGACGGCTATGTGAAGGTTCTGGCCGACGCCAAGACCGACGAGATCCTGGGCGTCCATATGGTCGGGCCCCAGGCCGGAGAGATGATCGGCGAATATTGCGTCGCCATGGCCTTCCGCGCCGCCAGCGAGGACATTGCCCGGGTCTGCCACCCCCACCCCACCCGCTCCGAGGCCGGCCGTCAGGCCGCCATGGGGGTGGAGGGCTGGACCATGCAGTCCTGATGCAGGTCCGCCGCGCCCTGGAACACGAACTGCCGATCTGCGCGGCCCTCTATCAGACGACCCTGAGGACCCATTTCCACTGGATCCCGACGGCACGACACCAGGCTGGCGACTTCCTCCGCGCTGCCCGGAACGAGCTGGTCTGGGTGGCCGTGGCTGATGGCGAGATCTGCGGGATCGCGGCCATCTACGAGCCCGATGCCTTCGTCCACTCCCTCTTTGTCCGCGACCCGGGACGGGGGGTGGGCAAGGCCCTGCTGGACGCCATGGCAGCCGCCAGCGACCAGCCCCTGTCCCTGAAATGCAGCCATCCCAATCTCCGGGCCCGGGCCTTCTACGAACGCGAGGGGTTCGAGGTCATCGAAAGCGGCTTGGACCCTGACGGCTCGGGCTGGTGGCGGATGGCCCGGACTTAAGCCGCGTGGGGGTGAGCCCCGTTATAGGCGGCCAGCAGGCCTGCGGCATCGACATCTGTATAGCGCTGGGTCGTCGACAGGGACGCGTGACCCAGCAGCTCCTGGATAGACCTCAGATCGGCCCCGGCTCCGAGCAGGTGGGTGGCAAAGCTGTGCCTCAGAGCATGGGGGGTGGCGCTGTCGGGCAGGCCAAGACGACCGCGCAGGCTCTGGACCGTGGCCTGGACATGGCGGGGGCTTAAAGGTCCGCCGCGCTTGGCGCGGAACAGGAAATCCTTCGGCGAAAGGACAAAGGGTAGCTGGGCCAGATAGGCCTCGATCGCCTGACGCACCGCCGGCAGGACCGGCACGATCCGGGTCTTGGAGCCCTTGCCCGTAATCCTGATCGTGTCTGACAGGGGCGCATCGGCGCGGATCAGGGACAGGGCCTCGGAGATCCGCAGACCGCAGCCGTAGAGCAGGGTCAGGACGGCCTGGTCCCGGGCCACCTCCCAATCATCCCGGTCCGGATCCAGGGCCGGTTCGGCAATCAGTCCTATGGCCTGATCCTCGGTCACCGGACGCGGGGCGGAGGGCTTCACGCGGGGCCCCCGCACCAGGGCCAGGGCGGGGTTGGGCGTGTTGAGGCGCAGGTCCAGAAAGCGGTGAAAGGTCCGGATGGCCGACAGGGCCTGTGACAGGGAGCGGGGCGAAAGCGGGGTCTCCCCCGACCTCAGATGGGCCAGCCAGGCGCGGATTTCCCCGGCGCTCAGGCTGCCCATGTCCGACAGGCTGGCCGGACCTCCACGATAGGCTTCCAGAAAGCCCAGATAGCGACGAGCGGCAAAGCCATAGGCCTCGACGGTTCGCGGAGAGGCGCGCCGTTCCTGGGCCAGATGGGCAAGCCACAGGTCCAGGGCCTGGCGCGCCGTGGTCACAGGACGGGCCAGCGTTCGGCGGTGCGTTCCACCACCCGGGCGAGGAAGGCCACCAGCTCGGCCCCCATATCGGCAGTAAAGCCGGCCTCATCTGCAGACCCAAAGGCCAGGAGGCCCGTGCGGGCTGGTTCCCAGATCGCCATGCGCACCATGGCCATGGAGCGGATCTCGGGGGCGCGGTCGCCGAACAGGCCAAGGGCCGTGGGCTGGAAGCCCATGCGGCTTACCTGCTGGTGGCCGATCACCAGATCGATCTGGCCCTCGGCCATTACGCGCCAGCCCGCCGGGGTGCGTTCAGGGCCTTCCAGGGCAACCACCCCGGCCAGCAGGCCGAAGCGCAGCTGGGCCAGTTCATCCACCCGCCGGGCAAGGTCGGCATGGTTGCGGGAATCCAGCAGGTCCACCACTGCGCCATGGGTCTGGGCCTGGGCGGCGAAATTGGCCCGGGCCGTCGCCTCGAGGGTCTTGCGGGCTTTCGATTCCCGGCGATGGGCCTCATGGACCCTGGCC
>CAIYZB010000108.1 GCA_903930545.1 uncultured Alphaproteobacteria bacterium | reverse complement strand
GCGACAGGGCTCGCCAGGGCCAGCAGGGACAGACTGATCAGGGCCGACTTCATGGCCTTAGCCTAACACCACGGGCTCGAAGGCTCCAGACCCGCTCAGAAGGGGTTGAAGCGCTCCACCAGGGCCTGACCCGCCGGGGTCTTCTGTACGCGGCTGATGTCGCCACGACCGCCATAGCTGATCCGGGCCTCGGCGATCTGGGTGTGCTTGATGGTGTTGGAGGAGGAGATGTCCTCCGGTCGCACGATGCCGGCTACGGTCAGTTGGCGCAGCTCGGCATTGGTGCGGACCTCCTGCACCCCCTGGATCACCATATTGCCATTGGGCAGGACGGCGGTGACCACGGCGGCCACGGTCAGGGAGATCTTCTCCGAACGGGTCACCTGGCCGGATCCGGCATTGCTGGTGTTGGAGCTGGTCTCGATGGCGGCGGCGGGATCAAAGCCGCCCGGCAGGACCTTGCCCAGGCTGGATTCAAGACCCAGGAAATGCGGCACGCCGGCGGTCATGCTGCCCGCACGGGTGCTGGTCGAAGCATTCGAGGTCTGGGCGGAGTCATTGATGTCGATCTGGACGGTAAGGATATCGCCCACCCGACCGGCGCGCTGGTCAATGAAGAAGGCCCGGGCCCCGGTCCGCCACAGGGAATTGGCCGAGGCGGGCGTTGGCATCGGGTCGCGGGCCGAGAGCAGCATCTGGTCACGGGGCATGAGGCTGGAGGGATAGCCCACCGGGGCCAGCTCCGGGCCACGGACGGCTTCCTTCACCGTGGTGCAGGCGGCCAGGGGAATGAAGGCCAGAATCGCAAGCTGTTTCATTGACATGACGCTTAATCCTAACGTGCCGCAAACTGGGGAGGCCGGGCCCGCTTCAGGGGCTCGGCAGCGGGTCCGGTCATGGCCTGGCCGGAGCCTGTGGCCACGGCCTGGATGATCTTTTTGGAGGTGGTGTTCTGGACGGCGAAGGTATCGCCGACCCCGGCTGCGGCCATGGCCTTGCCGGTGAGGGTCAGGGTGATGCCTTCGGACTGGAAGGTGACGGCGACCTCGTCTCCGGCATTGATGACCTGGGGGGCACCGACGTCGCGGGTCAGGACGGGGGCCCCGGCGCGAAGGGGGCGACGAGCAACGAGGCCCACCACCTGGTCGGTATCGGAAGGGGCATCGACGGCCGCAGCGGCCACCTTGGCCCAGACCAGGTCCTGGGGCTGGAGGGTCTCACCGGTGGCCAGGCTGCGGGCATAGGTCAGGACTTCGACATTGCCCCGTGCCGCCAGTGTAACGGCGGCAGCCCCACCGCGAACAATGATCCGGCGGATGCCCTCGGCATTGGCCCAGTCGAGGCCGGAACGCCGAGCCAGGGTCTGGACGGTGGCGGCGTCGAGCACCACGGAGGGGCCGGGGCGGGCAGCCACGGGTACCTTGCCAGCGGCAAGGCTGGCCCCGTCGAACAGGTCCGACAGGGTGACCAGGCCGTCGCCATCCATGACCTCGGCCTTGAGGGTCACGGGGGTTCCCGCCAGAGCAGGGCTGGCGATCAGGCCTGCGATGAGGGCGATCAGGCCGGCGCGCATCCTAGCCCCTCACATTGGAGGCGGTGCGCAGCATCTCGTCGGCCGAGGTGATGACCTTGGAATTCATCTCATAGGCGCGCTGGGCGACGATCAGGGCCGTGATCTCGGAGACTGCATCCACATTGGAGGCTTCGGTATAGCCCTGCTGAAGGCTGCCAAAGCCGACGGAGCCGGGGGCCCCGGTGGTGGCCGGACCTGAAGCCCCGCTTTCCAGGAACAGATTGTCGCCAATGGCTTCCAGGCCACCTTCGTTGAGGAAGTTGGCCAGTTCGAGATTGCCGACGATTTCCGGCTCTGTGACCCCTGACTTGCTGACCTGGACCTGACCGGACTTGGAAATGGCCACATCGATGGCATCCGCCGGAATGGTGACGGCGGGCTGGACGGAATAGCCGTCCTCGGTCACCAGCTGGCCCTGGTCGTTCAGGGACAGGTTGCCGGCCCGGGTATAGGCCGTCTCGCCGGAGGGCATCAGCACCTGCAGATAGCCGCGACCATTGATGGCCAGGTCATACTTGTTGCCTGTGGCCGTCATGGACCCCTGTTCGGTGACCCGATAGACGGAGCCGGCCTTGACGCCGCCGCCCACCTGGACGCCGGTCGGCACCACGGTGCCCTGGTCCGAGGACTGGGCACCGGCGCGTTCGAGGGTCTGGTAGAGCAGGTCCTGGAACTCGGCGCGCTGCTTCTTGAAGCCCACCGTGTTCATGTTGGCGATGTTGTTCGAGATGACCTCGACGTTCAGCTGCTGGGCGGCCATGCCCGTGGCGGCGGTGCGGAGCGCTTGCATAGCTCAGTCTTTCCTATTGAACGCTGCCCAGCTTCTCGACAGAGCGGCGAGACAGCTCGGCATTGGCATCGATCATCTTGGCCATGGACTCATAGGCCCGGGTGACCTCGATCATTCGGGTGATCTCGACGATCGGCTTGACGTTGGAGCCTTCCAGCATGCCCTGGCGGACCAGGGTGTCCGGTGCGGACTGGGGCTGGAGGTTGGAGGTGTTGCGAAACAGGTTGTCGCCGGTCTTTTCGAGACCCGACAGATTGTCGAACCGGGCGACACCGACCTTGCCGATCCGCTCGGATCCCTGGCTCATCGTCCCGTCGCGGGCGATGGTGACCGCGCCCTTTTCGGGATTGATGGTGATCTCACCGCCGCCGTCATCAAGCACGGCATCGCCGCTCTGGGTGGTGAGGCGGCCCGTGGCATCGGTGCGGAAGCGACCGTCGCGGGTGTAGCGCTCGCCGTCGGCGGTCTGGACCTTGAAGAAACCCTGGCCTTCAAGCCCGATGTCGAAGGTCGCCCCGGTGACGCGCAGAGAGCCCTGGCCGAAGTCGCGGGCCACGCCGCTATCGAGGACGAACTTGATCGGCTTGGGCCCGCCCAGGGTCATGGCCGGCGCTTCCGGATCGGTCTCGACCATCAGGCTTTCGACCTTGAAACCGGTCGTGTCGGCATTGGCAATGTTGTTGGCCACGATGTCGAGTTCGTGGC